>CAYYCW010000068.1:0-6143 GCA_964470435.1 uncultured Treponemataceae bacterium | reverse complement strand
GGTTTGTCCCGGCAATTCAATAGACAACATGGTAAGCGCGCTATAATTATTTGGAGGATATAGAGATGAATAGCGATAAGGCAAAAAAGGGGTATGAGCGCAGCCCGCACCGCTCCCTTATGAAGGCTGCGGGATACACTGACTGGGAGATTGAGCGGCCGTGGATAGGCGTGGCTAACGCCTATAACGCGATATTGCCCGGTCACATTCACTTGCGCACGCTTACGGATGCTGTAAAGGCAGGGGTTTACGCGGCAGGGGGGCTTCCCATTGAGTTTCCGGTAATAGGTGTCTGCGATGGCATAGCTATGAACCACGAAGGAATGCGCTATTCCCTTACAAGCCGCGAGCTTATTATGGATTCAATTGAGGTTATGGCGCGCGCGCACGCTTTTGACGGCCTTGTGCTTGTGCCAAACTGCGACAAGATTGTTCCAGGCATGACAATGGCCGCTGCCCGTCTTAACCTTCCTTCAATAGTAATATCCGGGGGGCCCATGATGGCGGGAAAAAGCCAGGGCAAGGTCCTTGACCTTAGCAGCGTCTTTGAAGGCGTGGGAATGCGCTCTGCGGGAAAGATTAGCGATGAGGAGCTTCAAGAAATTGAGGATACTGCCTGTCCCGGCTGCGGCTCCTGTTCGGGGATGTTTACCGCAAACACTATGAACTGCTTGCTTGAGGTGTTAGGCATTGCTCTTCCTGGAAACGGAACAATTCCTGCTGTGCACGCAGGCAGGGTGCGCCTTGCAAAGGACGCGGGCCGCGCTATTATGCGCCTGGTAGAAAAGGATATCCGCCCGCGAGACATTCTTACAATGGATGCTTTCCGCAACGCAGTGGCAGTGGACTTAGCGCTGGGCGGTTCTACCAACACGGCGCTTCACTTGCCAGCTATTGCCTGGGCTGCAGGCCTTAAAATGCCGCTTGATCTCTTTAACGAAATGGGAAAGAAAGTGCCGCACCTTTGCTCCATGAGCCCTGGAGGACCGCATCATATAGAAGACCTTTGGCAGGCAGGCGGGGTGGAAGCCCTTGTAAACGAGCTGCTTACAGCGGGGCTCATTTGTGGGGATACGCTTACGGTTACGGGGCTTACAACGGCAGAAAATGTTGCAAGCGCAAAGGTTACGGATACTGAGATTATTCGCCCCATAGATAACCCCTACCACAAGGAAGGCGGCCTTGCGTTTATCAAGGGAACACTTGCCCCGCTTGGTGCTGTTGTCAAGCAGTCGGCAGTTGCACCCGAAATGCTTGTGCACAAGGGGCCTGCCCGAGTCTTTAACTGTGAGGAGGATGCAAGTGCTGCGATAATGGCTAACCAAATAAACGACGGCGATGTTGTCGTTATCCGCTATGAAGGTCCTAAGGGCGGGCCTGGAATGCGCGAAATGCTTTCTCCCACTTCCGCCATTATGGGGCAGGGAAAGGGCAGCACGGTTGCCCTTATTACAGATGGGCGCTTTTCAGGGGCTACACGCGGCGCGTCAATCGGCCATGTTTCCCCGGAGGCGGCACTCGGCGGCCCCATAGGGCTTGTGGAAGAAGGCGACATCATCTCTATCAATATTCCTGAAAAAACGCTAGACCTCCTTGTGCCGGAAGAAACGCTGGAGGAGCGGCGCAAGCACTTTAAGGCACAGCTTACGGGCACAGGAAGCTCCTTTCTTGACCGCTACCGCGCCTTTGCAACATCAGGCGTTGAAGGCGGAGTGCTGCGGGAAGCATAGGACAGCGCTTCCAAACAGGTTTGCTTGCGGGTGGCTAGAAGCCCTGCGTATTTTAGCTTTTCTTAATTTCTCCTAAAGCTTTTAAGAATTTTAAGCTTTTCAGCGCGCAGGGCTTCTGTAAGGGAAACCTTGTAGATGTGTGGATTTAAAATGCGCTTATAGGAGCCGTCAAGAAGGCATAAGCTTTCTTCCATATGGTGGCGGCTTTCTTGTATGCTTTTTTCACTTTCCACCCTGTTGCCACCTTTCATTTTTAACTTTAGCAGCGGTTCAACCGTAGCCGCCGCAAAGGAAAAGCTTTGCCAATCATTTGAAGGATGATAATACGTGCGCGGCTCGCCTTGTGCTACCGCCTCATCCTCCTTTGCTAAAATATCCGCCTTAAATGTGCCGTCAGCGTTATAAAGCCGCCACACTTGCTTAACGCCGGGGTTTGTTGTTTTATCAGGGTTGTCGGACACCTTCATTACAGGCGTGAGCTCGCCGCTTGCGCTACCGCAAGCCTTAGCCGCAAGCTTATACACCCCTCCAAAGGAAGGATTGCTCCCTCCCGTAACAAGGTGAGTGCCCACTCCCCAAGAGTCAATCGGGGCGCGGTTATTGACAAGGGAAGCAATAATTTCTTCTGTTAGCTCATTGGAAACCGTGATTTTTGCCTCATTTAACCCCTCGTCATCTAGGGCTTTTCGCACCTTAGAGCTTAAATACTCCATGTCTCCAGAGTCAAGCCGGACAGAAAAGTTATAGCCGCACTTGATAAGCTTTTTTCCAGAAGCAATAGCTGCCTTAATCCCTGAACCGAGCGTGTCGTAGGTGTCAAGCAGAAAGCAAGTGTTTTGCGGATATATTTCCGCGTAAGCATCAAAGGCTTCCTCTTCAGTGGGAAAGGACATAACCCATGAATGCGCAAGCGTCCCCATAACAGGAATGCCAAACACCTTTCCCGCAAGAGTGTTGCTTGTACCTGACGCTCCTCCTATAAACGCTGCCCTAGAAGCGCTCATCGCGCCGTCGCAGCCTTGTGCGCGCCTAAGCCCGAACTCCATAATCGCGCCCTTTTTGGAGGCAAGCCAAATACGCGCTGTCTTTGTAGCGACAAGGCTTTGAAAGTTGATTGTGTTTAGAATTAATCCTTCAAGCAGGGCGCACTCTATAATGTTTCCGTGCACACGCAAAAGGGGCTCATTAGGAAATATGACTGAGCCTTCTTCCATTGCCCAAATATCGCCTGAAAACCTAAAGGCTCCTAAAAACTCCAAAAAGGCATCCTCAAACATCCCTGTGGATTTAAGAAATGCGATATCAGAGCAGGAAAACGAAAAATCCTGAACCGCATTAAGAAGCGGCTCAAGGCCTGCAAAAACTGAAAAGCCGCCGTTAAATGGCTGCTTGCGGAAAAACATGTCGAAGACAACGGGGGAGTTCTTCTTTTTTTTCCAAAATCCTTGAGCCATTGTAAGCTCGTAAAAGTCCGTAAAAAGCGCATCTTTTATCATAGGCGCCTCCTCAATCTTTACCCTGCTTGCCTTGCGCAAAAATGCAAGCAATAGTTAAAGCCTTTGTTTCATATACTCTAAAATGAAATATGAGCTTAAGTCAAAGATATTTAACGTAAATTATAAAATGCGTGAAAAGTTTAGCCGAGCTCATTAAGCGATTTTTACTATAATTCCCGCTGCCAACTGATCTTCTTTCCGTCGTGGAGAACTCCCTGCGTAGCTTTGAGCGGATGCCCGTCTGCTTTCCTGGGAAAGACCCATCTTCAGGGCGAGGAGACACGTCTCTCCTGATAAGGAAGCCGTTAGCTCCTAGCTTCTGTCTAGTCTTTCTTGTTATTGGGAAGCGACGGCAAAAGGCTTTTTTTCCATCTTTTGATTAGGCTAAGCGCTTGCTGTGGCGTAATGTTTTTAATGTCAGCAGAAATAATTTCTGCGAGCACAAGCTCCTCATCAGCAAAAAGGGCTGGCGCTTCTTTGGATAAAAGCTTTTCAGGCGAAGGCGTTTGTTCTGCTTCAGTGGGAATATTGCCTAGTCCGCTTTGCAAATTCTTGTATTGAGCAAGCAGTTCCTTTGCGCGCTCTATTGCGCTTGCAGGAAGGCCTGCAAGCTTTGCAACATGCACGCCATAAGAGCCCGCGCTAATGCCCGCGACAACCTTTTTTAAGAAAACAACATCGCCTTCGGTTTCAAGAACTTCAAGGCAAAAGGAGCGTAGATTGGGATGCGAAAGCTTAGCCAGCTCGCGGTAATGCGTTGCAAATAGCGTTTTGCAGCCTATCTTTTCAAGAAGATATTCGCAGCAAGAGCGCGCTATTGCAAGGCCGTCTTCTGTGGAAGTGCCGCGCCCAACTTCATCCATAATCACAAGGCTTGAGCGGGTAGCGGAGCGCAAAATATGGGCGGTTTCTACCATTTCAACAAGGAATGTTGACTCGCCCCGCGCTAGGTTGTCAGATGCCCCAACGCGGCAAAAAATCTTGTCCACAGGCGTGATTAGCGCGGATTCTGCCGGCACAAAGGAGCCCACTTGAGCCATTAAAACAATTAGTGCGGTTTGCCGCAAAAATGTGCTTTTACCCGCCATGTTGGGCCCTGTAATAAGGGCAAAAGAAGGAAGGTCAGGGGAATTGGGAAAAAGGTGTATTCCATTTGGCACAAACTCGCCGTCAGGGAAGTGCGCCTCCACCACGGGATGGCGGCCTTCTTTAATGCAAAGCTCGCCCGTGTCGCTAAATTCAGGCTTGTTCCAGCCGTGAAGAGTAGCAGCAAAGGCAAAGGACTGAAGCGCGTCAACGCGCGCAATGCCTTGCGCAATACGTAAAAGCTCGCGCGCGCGGCTTGCCAGCATTGAACGCACTTCAATAAAAAGGCGCTGCTCGCATTCAATTATGTTTGCATGAACGCTGTTGAGCTCTGTTTCAAGGGCAGCTAGGCGCTCCGTGCTAAAGCGCTCCGCGTTTGCAAGGGAGCTTCGCCTTATAAAATGAGGCGGCACTGACTTTAGGTTTCCTTTGGAAACTTCAAGATAATAGCCAATAAGCCTATTGTACTTGATTTTAAGGTTTGAAATCCCTGTCTGGCTTTTTTCTTCTTCAAGGTAAGCTTCAAGGACTGCGCGGGAATTGTCACGAAGCGAGCGCAGCTCATCCAGCTCTTTTGAAAAGCCGTCTTTAATAAGGCCGCTCTCGTTTATAACGACGGGACAATCTTCCGCGATTGCTGATTCAATCTTTGCAAAAACCTCACTGGCGCAAGTTTTCCACTTGCTTTTAAAAAAGGGAATTTCAGGAATTTCCTCTTCAAGCTTGTGAAAAAGAGCAAGAAAGGCTTTCATGCTCTGCTTTAGCGCCAAAAGGTCCCTGCCGTTAGCCTTACCCATGGAAACGCGCCCTGAAAGGCGTTCAACGTCAAGGATTGAAGAAAGGCTGGAGCGCGCGTCCGAAAGAACGTCTTGGCGCCTGTAGAGCTTTTCTGTAGCGGCAAGCCTTAAAAGGATATCTTCTTTTTTAACAAGCGGGCGCAAAAGCCAGCTGCGCAAGGCGCGTGCGCCCATCGAGGTGCGCGTTTCGTTCATTACGCTAAAAAGTGTAAAGTTTTGCCCAGCGTCTTGCAAATTTCTATCTATTTCCAGGTTTTTGCGCGTGGAGTCGTCAATGGAGACAAATTCGCTTTCCCCGTAAACTCTAATGCCGTCAATATGGCTCAAGGGCGCTGAAGCTGTCTTTTCAAGGTATTCAAGGAGCATTCCCGCGGGTAAGATTTCGGGCGAGCTTTCAGAAAGAGAAAATGCTTGAAGCGAAACTGCGGAAAACGCCGCGCAAAGCTTTTTGTGCGAAGCTTCCCTGTTAAAGCTCCAGTCGGGGTAGGTGTTTGTTACAAGAGAAGGAAGGGCGGCAAACACTTGCGCGATGTCAGGGCGCGAAGAAAGCAGGGATTGCTGTATAATGACTTCGCGCGGGGAAACTTGCCCCAGCTCCTTTTTAAGGCGCTCAAGGCCTTCGTCTTCAGGGAACGAGGTGGCAGCAAACTCGCCTGTGCTTACGTCAATATAGGCAAATGCGAATATACTGTTTGCGCCATCGCCTGCACCAAACCAGAGGGCTGCAAGGAAATTGTTAGCGTTTTTTTCAAGATAATCGTCTTCAACTGCGGTGCCAGGCGTTATAATTTCCGTAATTTTTCGCTCAGCAAGCCCCCTTCCAGATGTAGGTATTGAAACTTGCTCGCAGATGGCGACCTTTTTGCCTAGTCGCAAAAGGCGGGCAATATAGGCGCGCGCCGAATGATATGGCACGCCGCACATGGGATTCCCAGTGCGGCTTGTAAGCGTAAGATTGAGGAGGCGGCTTACTTCAACCGCATCCTCGTTAAACATTTCGTAGAAATCCCCAAGCCTAAAAAAGAGCACCGCAT
>CAYYCW010000067.1:0-8369 GCA_964470435.1 uncultured Treponemataceae bacterium | reverse complement strand
CGTGCGCGTCCTGTAAATCTCGCGGCCTACAAGTCGCCCTGTGCGCATTCTAAGCACCGCAAAGGAGATCATCGAGCCTTCCTCTGCCCACGCGATGTAGTCCCGCGCCTCGGGGTCAAGATCCTCTGCGGAGTTTCTTTCCCGTAGCGTAGAAATAGCGGCAATACCGTCGCGTATTCTAGCAGCTTTTTCAAACTGCAGCTCCGCCGCCGCCTTTTTCATTTCGGCGGCAAGGGCTTCAACGCTTGCAGTTTGCGCAGAACTCTCTCCCTGCTCAAGGAAAAGAAGCGCCTCATCAAGTATTTTGCTGTAATCCTCTTCATTTATCTTTCCACAACATGGCGCCGAGCACTGCTTCATGTGGTAATAAAGGCAGGGGTTTTTTAGGCGCGGCAGCTTAGCGCATTTGCGAAGCTGGTAGCTCTTGCTTATAAAGTCGAGGAACACGTCAAGCGCGCCCACGTCGGGAAATGGCCCGAAGTATTTTGAGCCATCGTTTTTTATAGCGCGCGTGCGAAATATTCGCGGGAAAGGCTCGTTTGTAACGCGGATAAATGGGTAGGTTTTGCCGTCCTTTAGGTTAATGTTATAGCGCGGCTTGTGCTGCTTAATCAAGTTGTTTTCAAGGATTAGCGCTTCATACTCGTTTGAGGTTGTGATATACTCAAGGGCAGCCGCGCGTGACATTAGAATGCGCGTCTTTATGTCGCGCGAGTTAAAGTAAGACAAAAGCCTATTGCGCAGAGCTTTTGCCTTGCCCACATATATGATAAGCCCGCTATCGTTCTTCCACATGTAAACGCCTGGCGCTTTAGGCGCAGCCAGCGCCGTTTCGTGCAGCTTTTTTCGGTTTTCGCTTTCTTCGCTCATTTTAGCTTTAACCCGTTTTAGTTATTATAGCATTCTGCCGATATTTGTATAAGGATTATTATGATGAGCACTGCAAGACAAGATTGCGCATTTTCTTCTATATATATAGCGCCTATAGCGCGAACGAATAGGAGGCTTGGCAGTGTGCCGCGTTCACGCGCCCTTGCCATTCTTTTTTCCCTTCTTTTGTGCGGAATAGCGAGTGCCGCGTTTTCCGCAGAGCGCTTTTCCATTACGGTAGGCGGAAAGAGCGGCTGGGGCTCCCTTGAGTCTGCGACATCCTTGCAACAAACCGAAGGCCGCCTTGCCCTTCCAGCGCTCGGCATAGCGCCTGGCACAGTCAGTAAGGCGCAAGCTGAACTTGACCTCTACCTTTCCTTTAACTCAGCTAACTTTGCAGATGAAGCAGGCAACTATTCTATCGTTTCATCGAACGCTTTTTTTTCAGGTGCTGAAATGGCAAGGCAGGGCGCAGGTGCCGCTATTTTTAATACTACTGGCTCAGGAATTTCCCTGCATGGCAACCCCGGCTCTATGCTTGCAAGTCGCGGAGAGCTTCCCTCCTTTTCAATAAGTTTTTGGCTTTATCCCACATCTACGGATAACGGAAGTGTTATCCTTTCTTGGCGCTCTTCCATTTTGCCTCCAGGATCGCTTACTCCCATATACCAGAGCATTGCCGCTTCCTTTGAGCAAAACCGCCTTGTTTGGGACTTTTCAAATATATGGATTTCAGAATTGCGGGAATCCTTTAGCACAAGACTCACTCCTAGCCGCATAATTATCCCTAAAAAGTGGTCATTTCACCAGATTTCTTATGACTCAAACACTGGCTTTCTTGAATACAGAATTGACGGGCGCACAGAGGACGCGGTTTATATAGCTAGTGGATCAGGCAGAAGGCGCACAGCTATTGCCGGCTTTATCAGCGGCCAGTCTGATTTAGAAATAGCTTCAAAATATTCAGGCTTAATTGATGAGTTCAAGATAGAAAAGGGCGCGCTTTCGGATGTAAGCATTGAAAGCTTGCGAGATGTGGCGGGTTTTTACCCTGCTGCAGGCGGCAAATTTACAACCGTACCTCTTAACACAGGAAAGGGTGCTGCAAGGCTTGTATCCGCAGACATTTCGGTCATTGAGCCAGAAGGAACAGAAAGTGAGTTTTATGTGCGCGCGGGCGACAATTTCTATGCATGGACAGAAAACTCACCGCGCTGGGTGCCGCTTGTAAACGGAAAGCCCGCCGAAGAAGTTTCAGGGCAATATTTCCAAATTGCGGGCGGGCTTTATCCCGATGGCACAAGGAGCAAGACTCCGCTTTTAACTTGGATTTCCCTTAATCTTGAAAAGGAAAACGCCCCTTGGCCTCCCCTTAAAGTGCGTGGGGAAGCGGGTAACGGCAGCGTGAGAATTTCGTGGAACCCGCCCGCTGACAGTAGCGCGAGGGGCTATCTTGTGTATTACGGGGAAGGGCAGGGCGAATACCTTTCACAAGGCTCTCCCATTGATGCAGGAAACTCCCTTTCTTGCGTTATTTCAGGGCTTGAAAACGGCAAAATGTACTACTTTGCCGTAGCTTCTTACGGGGACGCTGGCCCTTCTTATCCAGGAGGCTTTTCACCTGAAATTGCTGTGCGCCCCTTGATGACAAAGACGCTTCAAGAAAGATAGATAATGCGGGAGTGTGTTAGCACCTCGTTGCCGCTATCTGTTATAAGCACGTCGTTTTCCAAGCGCACGCCGCCCGCCTCCTTGCTGTAAAGGCCTGGCTCAAGCGTTACAATCATGCCGGGCTCAAAGGCGGTATCCGTGCTGCCTATGAGCCTGGAGCGTACAAAGGGTGCCTCGTGTATGTCTAGCCCTATTCCATGCCCTAGCCCGTGCGGCATTTGCTCATTTATTTTAGAAAAAACCTCATCTGCTTTAAGCGCAGCATCACGCACCTGTATTCCAGGTTTATACAGCTTGAGTGCTTCAGCGTAAGCTTGTTCAACAGCAGCAATTAGCTCAACCTGCCTTTCTGAAAGGTTTCCCGCCGCGAATGTTAGCGTCATGTCGCTGGCGTAGCCCTTATAAAGCACGCCAAAGTCAAGGATAGAAAGGCCTTCGTTTCCAAACTCGCCTGAGCCAAAGGAAGGAAAGGCGTGAATCATGTAGCTGCGGGAAGGGCCTGCCGCAATGGTTGCAAAGCTAGTGCCTTCAGCGCCAGCGTTTCGAGCCTCGCGCTCAATAAAAAGGGCAACATCAGCTTCTGTTTTAAGCTGTCCCGCCCTAATCTTTTTTTCTATCTCTTGGGCTATTGTGTCTGCAATTTCGCAAGCCTTGCGGGTTAGGGTAATTTCTTCATTATCCTTTTTTCTGCGCATTCGCTCCACTTCAGCTTCAGCGCCCCCATTTCTGCAAACAACGTCAAATTCCTTCAGCGCGCCCACGTAGTCAAGAAAAAGCGGATAGGGCGTGGCTTCCGGTATTTCAATGCGCGAATGAAGCGGCACATTTGCTAACTCAAGAGCTGCCTCCGTAGCCTTTACAGGATTCATTCCAAACTGTACAAGCGGGAGTATCTTGTCCGCGTCAGCTACATCAAGAGCCAAGTTTTCATCCCAAGGAAGAAGAATAGACTCTCCCGATCGCGCTAAAAGAAAAAGCGCGTCCGCAGGATGCCCTGAAAAATAGCGCACAGCGGGATTGCGGCGGCGCTCAGTATCCTCAAATAAAACAGCGTCAATGCCTTCGCTTACCATCCATTGCGCAAGCAAGGCGCACCTCATTTCAAAGGCGGAATATTCATCATTCATGTATTTTTCCTTTGTTTTGTGTTTTTAATTTTCTTCTTTAATATAGATACTACAGGTAAAAGGAGCGCAAGCAGCACCTTATCCCCTGAAAGCGAAAGCAAGAGCATGCTTGCTGCCGCAAAAAAAAGGGCGCACGCGCAAAGAGGCGCTCCAACCTCTATAATGCGCCCCGCGCCTGCAAGCCCTGCAAATAGTGATATTATCCTCATCTTGAGGCTATAAAGCAAGGCGCCAGCTACAGCGGAAAATACAGCAATTTTGGCAGCATACTTTAGCGCGTTTTTAAGCAAAAAGCGCGCGTTAAAGCCTTCCCTTTCTTTCATCTTGATGAAGAGAAAGATTGTGTTAGCTGCACTTGCAATGCTTAATGCAAGCGCAATGCCTTGCCCGCTAAAAAAAGTCGCGAGTATTATCGCAAAGCCTATATTTACAGCAAAGGAAGCAATGCCCGCAGCAGTTGGCGACTTTGTGTCTTGTTGAGCGTAAAAGGCGGGCGCAATAACGCGGTTTGCGGCAATGAAGAATAGGCCAATCGTGTGCATTCTAAATGCCCTAGCCGTAAGCGCGACGGATTCTGCTGTAAAGCTCCTTCCTTCAAACAAAAGGCGAATTAAGTCTGTAGCGCAAATGCAAGCAAAAACGCTTGCGGGAATGCAAAGAAAAGAAATAACGTCAATCGCCTTAAGCAACATTTCGTTAAAGGATCGCCAGCGCCTTTCCGCAGCAAGGCCTGAAAGGTCAGGCAGTATCACTGTGCCGATTGTTACTGCAAAAACGCCAAGCATTAGCTCTTGAAGGCGAAGAGAGTACTGAAGGCTAGAAACTACGCCCTCGCCTGCGTTTCCTGCAAGGATTGTAGAGACAAGGTCGTTAAGCTGGTATGCCGCCATCCCAAAAACAGTGGGACCCACAAGGCGTAAAACATTTCGCGTTCCATCATTGTAAAAAGCCCTTGTTATAGAAACAAAAGAAAATCTATAGCCCGCCTTAATCACAAAGGGCAGCTGAAACGCCGCTTGCACAAGGCCGCCTGCAGCAACTCCTATAGCCATTGCGCGAGCAGGGTTTCCAGCCAAGCCCTTAAAGGCCCAGGCAAAGCTAATCACAAAGAGATTAAACAAAATCGGCGTAAAGCCTGAAGGCAAAAAGACTTTAACCCCGTTTAGAATGCCTTGAAAAAACGCTGCAACCGAAATAAAGGCAAGGTAGGGAAACATAATGCGCGTCAAAAGCACTGTCTCTCCTTTATCAGTGCCAAAAAGAGGCACGATAAGAGGTGTGACCATAATCCCTGCAACAACCACAAGCGTTATAACAAAGGTGATAAAGGTAAAGCACGCTGAAAGGAACTCGCGCGTTTCATCTTTACCCTCTCCTGAAAGGTAAGCCCTAAAAGTGGGGATAAAGGCTACTGAAATGCTATTTTCTGCAAAAAGGCGGCGCAAAAGGTTTGGAATAACGAAGGCTACTGTAAAGGCATCCGATAGGACAGAAGTGCCCAAAAGCCTAGCCTTAGTCATTTCGCGTAAAAGCCCCAGCACCCTAGAAATGAGCGTAAGCGCTGAAAGCGATGCGCCGCTTTTTAGCAGGGAAAAAGCCATAGGTATGAGTATAGCGGTTTAAGAAAAAAGGGTGAAGAAGCCCTTTTAAAAGGTTTCTTACTCCGTAAAAAGCCTTATTCCTTTAAGCGTGTTCCTTAAGTTAATGCATGAGCGGGGCATGGGTTCTGCAATTGTAAGGGCGCATACCTCCTTATAAGCGGAAATATCGTTTATAAGGCGCACGACCTCCTCCATTTTAAGGCCATTGGGCGCCCAACCCGCAGCAAGTAAAATTTCTTCAGGATCAAGTACGTCAAGGTCAAAGTGAATGGAGACATGCTCGCAGTTTGTCCTGTCAAGCCATTCAATGATTGAAGTGCTAGATTTTCGCAACTCCTCAGGCGCAATGTGAAGAATGCCCATTTCCCTTTGCCGCATTTTAATTTCATCGCGCTCCCAGTCCCTAAGGCCTGCAATAAGCATTCTTTCAGTGGGAATAGCAGCTGGCAACTCACCTAAAATGGAACTATCTCCCAGCCCTGCGCAAGCTGCAAGCGCCATGGCGTGGAAGCCCGCATAAGCGTCGCCTGGCAAGGTTATGTCAGGATGGGCATCAACCCAAATGACGACGGTGTTCTTGTATTTCTTTTCCATCCAAGTAAATACAGGCACACTTACCGAACACTCCCCGCCAAGTGTTATTACCCGGTCGGGGTTTTCAGCATCTAATATTGCCAAGGCTGCCTTAGCCTGAAGCGCCAGTTGCCTTCTGTCAATAACGCCGCATTCGCTTGGGCGAGATCCGTCAGGGGCTATGTCCATAGAAACAGGAACGGAAAGCGTATCATGTTTTGTATTTGGCGGGGCAAGAAAGTTAAGAAGACGCGCCCCTAACGCATACCCTTGCGCGCTGTCTACGGGGTTTTTTACTTCAGGTACCCAGCGGGCAATGTCCGCGCCTTGCCACTGCGGAAAAATAAGCCTTAGCGTTTTCATTCTAAAATTCCCTAATAATGATTTTATTGCTTTTGCAAACAATTTTGCAAGATACGCCTTGGCTCCTTTCCCTGGAGACTAGAGTTAAAAGCTTGAAGCCCTATGGTAGTGCAAGCAGCCTTCGTTTTGCGCCATGCTACCTGCTTTACCCTAAAGCTAATGGCTGGTAGCTACAGCCTCTTTATCCAAGAGAGATGGCTATCTCCTAGTCTAGAATTGCTTGATGGCTTTAGCCATCAGCCTCACTTAATAATAATGGAGAAAATTTGAAAAAAAATTTAAAAAATAGTTAATTTTTTTGTTTTAAGGTAATTGACATTTTTATTGCGACACAGTATTCTCCAAAATGCTACCTAGCGTATAGGTTGGCTAGATGCTGTGCCTTAGCATTTATGCTTGCGACATTAAGCAGCATTAAAGTGTAAAAGCCGCGCGAGCGGTGTTGACGGTTATCAGGATACCAGACCAGTTGTCAATCAGGCATTGGCAATGATACAGGTGGTTCCGGTTGCAGTAGCCTTGTATGGTTGCGGCAGCTTGCAGTTGTGTTAGTTTTTCGGAATCTCTGCCTGCCTCATCTTTGGCGTTTAGCGGAAGGCTTGCCAAAAGTCTGCCGATTTCCTATAATCGCGCTATTATTTTATATAACTGATTGCCTATAGTCTTTCAGGAGGGAATATCATGGCAAAGGAAAAGTTTGAGCGAACAAAGCCTCATATGAATGTTGGCACCATTGGTCATGTTGACCATGGCAAGACAACTCTTTCGGCAGCTATTACTTTGTATTGCGCAAAGAAATATGGCGACAAGGCGCTTAAATATGATGAAATTGACAACGCGCCAGAAGAAAAGGAGCGCGGTATTACAATCAACACAAGGCATCTTGAGTATCAGTCTGACAAGAGGCATTATGCGCACATTGACTGTCCTGGTCACGCTGACTACATTAAAAACATGATTACGGGTGCCGCGCAGATGGACGGTGCGGTCCTTGTAGTTTCAGCGCCTGATTCTGTAATGCCTCAGACGCGCGAGCATCTTCTTCTGGCTCGCCAGGTTGGGGTTCCTTCTATTATAGTATTTTTGAACAAGGTTGACCTTGTTGATGACCCGGACCTTCTTGAGCTTGTTGTCGAAGAGGTGCGCGATGTTGTAAAGGAGTACGGATTTCCTGAAGATACGCCGATTGTTCAAGGCTCCGCGTTTAAGGCCCTTGCTGATGGCGCAAGTGCTGAAGATACTAAATGCGTTGAAGAGCTCCTTGAAACAATGGACAATTACTTTAAGGATCCTGTGCGCGCTGTAGATAAGCCGTTCCTTATGCCTATTGAAGATATTTTTACAATTCAAGGTCGCGGCACAGTTGTTACGGGGCGCATTGAGCGCGGCGTAATCAACATGAACGAGGATGTTGAAATTGTAGGAATTCGTCCAACGCAAAAGACGGTTATTACAGGCATTGAAATGTTCAATAAGCTCTTGGATCAGGGCGAAGCAGGCGATAATGTTGGTCTTCTTCTTCGCGGTATTGAAAAGAAGGCTGTTGAGCGTGGTCAGGTTATTGTAAAGCCGGGCTCTATCACGCCTCATACTAAATTCAAGGCGCAAATTTATGTATTGTCCAAGGATGAGGGCGGCCGCCATAGTCCGTTCTTTACAGGTTATAAGCCACAGTTTTATTTCCGTACAACGGACATTACTGGAAGCATTACTCTTCCGGATGGTGTTGACATGGTAAAGCCAGGTGACAACACGGAAGTTATCGGCGAGCTTATTCATCCTATTGCAATGGAAAAGGGCTTGCAGCTTGCTATTCGCGAAGGCGGGCGCACTGTTGCGTCGGGGCAGGTTACTGAAATTATAGAATAAGCGTGGTTTAGCTCGGGCGGCGGCTTGTTGGTTTTTCGGCGCTTTCATTTATGGAGGAAATATGACAAAGGAGCGGATTCGCGTTAATTTGCGCGGCTTTGATGTTGAGTTAATTGATCAAAGCTCAAAGGCTATTGTGCAGACTGTTCAGCGCGCGGGCGCTAAGGTTTCTGGACCTATTCCTTTGCCGACAAAGATTAACAAGGTAACGGTTCTCCGCTCGCCTCACGTTAATAAAAAATCGCGCGAGCAGTTTGAAATGCGCACGCACAAGCGCTTGATTGACATTATTGAG
>CAYYCW010000066.1:0-8494 GCA_964470435.1 uncultured Treponemataceae bacterium | reverse complement strand
AGAGCGCGACCATGGTAAGGTTGAGGTCAACAGTTCGATTCTGTTTGGGAGCTGTCCGTGCTGAGACCTTTGCGCTAGAAGGGAGGTAAAAATGGCGTCAAAAAAGCAGGCTGTGGAGTTAATTGCACTTCAGTGTTCGGAGTGCAAACGCAAGAATTACACTACAAAAAAAAATAGAAGAAATATGCAGGGAAAACTTGAGCTTAACAAATACTGCCCGTTTGACAGAAAGCACACCCTTCACAAGGAAACCAAGATTAAATAGGTCTAAAGTCGGTCTACCAGACAGGATTGTGTTTGCGAACAACTAGGTCAGTAGCTCTAATGGTAGAGCGGCGGTCTCCAAAACCGCATGTTGGGGGTTCGAGTCCCTCCTGGCCTGTTTTGTTGTTTTTTTAGGAAAAAAAATGAAGGTTATTCAGTTTTGTAAAGAATGTGTAGGCGAGCTTAAAAAAGTTGTATGGCCATCCCGTGATGATGTTATATCATCGGTAAAAGTAGTTATTGTGTCCACAGTAATTATAGCCATTATTCTTGGATTTATAGATGCTCTGTTTGTGGCAGGCATGAATTTGGTATTTTAGGCTTTTCTAATGGCTAGGAGCTGGTACATTATCCATACATACGCAACTCGCGAAAAGAGCATTGAGCAGGAAATTCGCTCTCTTGTTGACAAGGGTTTTATAGATTCTTCTGTTCTTCTTGATGTCAAGATCCCTGTCGAGGAAGTTGTAGACATCAAGAATGGAAAAAAACGCAGTTCCGAAAAGAAAATTCTTCCAAATTATATTTTGTTGGAAATGGACTTGCCTGATAGTGGATGGAAAAACGTCTGCTCTGCAATTAGAAGCATCAAGGGGGTAACAGGGTTTGTTGGCACGCCTGCAAATGCAAAGCCTAGTCCAATAAGCGCAGAAGAAGCGCGCTCTATTTTGCAAAGAACAGGGGATGTCAAGGGAGGCAAGGCGCCTCGCGTAGCACATTCTTTTGTAGCTGGAGAAAGCGTTAAAATTACAGGCGGATCTTTTGAATCGTTTAATGGAACAATCGAAAAAGTAGACCTTGAGCGTGGCAAACTTCGTGTTATGGTGGAGATTTTTGGACGCAAGACGCCTGTTGAAGTTGATTTGGTTCAAGTTGAAAAGATAGTTTGATTTTTATGTGCCGCAGCTAGGCGGCTCGATATGAAAGGGAGGAGAAGCGATTCGTGTTCTTGGTAACGTAGCTTCTCCGATATTTACCTATTAAGGAGTGTTTTATGGCAAAAAAGAAGGTTGCGGCAATAATTAAACTGCAATGCCCTGCTGGCAAGGCGACTCCTGCGCCGCCTGTAGGTCCTGCTCTTGGACCGCACGGCGTAAGCGCGCCTCAGTTTGTGCAGCAGTTTAACGACAGAACAAAGTCAATGGAGCCTGGACTTGTTATTCCAGTTGTTATAAGTGTTTATGCCGACAAGAGCTTTTCGTTTATTCTTAAAACTCCGCCTGCTGCTGTCTTGATTAAAAAGGCGTGCGGAATTGAAAAGGGCGCTGCCAACTCAACTGGCCCAAAGGTTGCCTTTCTTTCTAAGGATAAGCTTGACGAAATTGCAAAAACAAAGATGCCTGATATTACTGCCAACGACATTGAGGCAGCAAGAAAAATTATTGCAGGAACTGCGCGCAGCATGGGCGTTGAAGTGGAGAGGTAGGCTATGGCTAGAGGAAAGAAGTATAAAGAAGCGTTAAAAAAATATGATTTAGCGCAAGCCTATGATCTTCAAAAGGCTATTGATATTGTAAAAGATATAAAATTTGCAAACTTTGATGAAACCGTAGAGGTACATGCAAGCCTTAAGCTTTCAAAAAGCCAGTCTGTACGCGATACGGTTGTTCTTCCGCATCAGTTTCGCGGAGAAAAGCGCATTCTTGTTTTTTGTAAGGAGGATAGGGTAAAAGAAGCCCTTGATGCAGGAGCTACTTATGCCGGTGGCGATGAATACATCGAAAAAATCAAAGGCGGATGGATTGATTTTGACGTTACTGTTGCAACACCTGATATGATGAAAGATGTTGGGCGGCTTGGCATGGTGCTTGGAAGAAGAGGGCTTATGCCTAATCCTAAGACTGGCACCGTTACTGCTGATATTAAAGCGGCTGTGGATGAGCTAAAAAAGGGGCGCGTTGAGTTTAGAGCAGATAAAACAGGGGTTGTTCATTTGGCCATTGGCAAGGTTTCTATGGATTCAGAAAAAATTGCTGAAAACGTAAATGCCTTGCTTACTGAAATGATGCGCAAAAAACCACAAGACGCAAAAGCGGATTTTGTTCGCTCTGTGTTTATAAATTCAACAATGGGGCCTGGTGTCAGAGTAGCTTATAGGGCAGGGGAGTAATATGGCGATTAGAACAAAGCAGATTCGCTCGGACAAGGTAGAAGCTGTTGCTGATGTTAAGGCAGCTTTTGATACGGCAAAAGATTTGATTTTTACTGAATACCGCGGGCTTACTGTGGAGCAAATTACGGCTTTAAGAGCAAAGTTAAGGGAAAACAGGTGTTCTTATAGGGTTATAAAGAATAATTTTGCACGCATTGCTCTTGAAGAAATGGACAAGGGCAGCCTTTGCGACTATTTTACAGGACCAACTGCCGTTGCCCTGTATTCTGGGGATGATGATGCAAACAGCGCTGCTAAAATTCTTTTTGACTTTGCCAAAGATACACCTGCGCTTGTAATTAAGGGCGGATATATTGATGGGGATGTTTATGATGCGAAAAAACTTGAAGCATATTCTAAGCTCCCAGGAAAAAAAGACATGATCGCCATGCTAATGTCTGCTATGCAAGCTGTAACTTCTAAGTTTGTAAGGACTTTGCAGGCTGTTGCTGATAAAAAGTCAGAGGAAGCGTAAGATAAGGCTTTTACAGTTAAGATTATTTTTGTAATTTTAAGCGGTTCAGGCTTCTTTAAGGAGAATTTCCTAATGCTGTCGTCCTGTTCCGTAAAACGGATTATAGAAAAATCCGGCAGATCTTGTGATTCTGTAATTTAATTTAATGTGAGGTTAATATGGCAGCTTTAACAAATGAGCAGATCCTTGACGCAATTGCAGGGATGACTGTGCTTGAGGTTTCCGAGCTAGTAAAGGCTATGGAAGAAAAATTTGGAGTTAGTGCAGCTGCTCCCGTTGCAGTAGCAGCAGTTGGCGGCGGTGCAGCAGAAGCGGCGGCCGAAGAGCAAACCGAGTTTACTGTAACGCTTGAAAGCTTTGATGCAGCTAAAAAAATTGCAATTATTAAAGAGGTGAGGGCTGTTACAGGGCTTGGCCTTAAAGAGGCGAAAGATCTTGTTGAAGGAGCGCCTAAGGTTCTCAAAGAAAATGCATCTAAAGAAGATGCTGCTAAAATTAAGGAGTCGCTTGAAGCCGCTGGTGCCGTTGTCAAGGTTGCTTGATTTATATAGCAGGCTGTTTGCTTTTTACAGCCTGCAATTTTTATTAAAAGAAATGAAAATAATTTATTAGTCTCTTTTTTAAAGTATTTAGCAGGGAATCTTTTCTTGCTGTTTTTTTATATCTTTTGTCAAGGGGTGTTGCTGTGTCTGCTAGAGTCCCAGTTTTTAATCGCGAGTACATAGGTAAGAATATTCCAAACTTTATGGAACTTCCCAGTCTAATTGATATTCAGCTTTCATCTTATAAAAAATTTCTTAATCTAGAAAGATCCTCGGATTCAAGTGAAATTTTTGGTCTTGAGGAAGTCTTCCAGTCTGTTTTCCCTATAGAAAGCCAGAACGGAGATATGTCGCTTGAATACGAATATTATGAGTTGGATAAAAATGCTATAAAGTTTTCTGAACTGGAATGTAAACGGAAAAACTTAACTTATGCTGTGCCACTGAAAGCACGCATTAACTTGGTTTTTCAAGATACGGGAGAAATAAGACAAAAAGATATTTATATGGGCGATATTCCGCTTATGACAGAGCGGGGAACATTTATTATAAATGGCGCAGAGCGTGTTGTTGTTTCTCAGATTCACCGTTCGCCAGGGGTAATTTTTAGCCACGATAAAGGCGTATTTTCAAGTCGTATTATCCCATATCGAGGCAGCTGGCTTGAGTTTGAAATTGACCAAAAAAAAGAGCTTATCTACGCGAAAATAGACAGAAAAAAACGAATTCTTGGTACCCTCTTTTTGCGAGCACTTGGATTTCAATCTAGAGAAGAAATTATTCGCGCTTTTTATAAGACAAAAAAACTTAAAATTGTAAACGACAGATCGAATCAGGATGAGATTGTAGGCTCTGTTTTAACTTCTCCAGTTTATATTTCGGATGAAACTGGTGAGCAAGTTAAACTTCTTGCAGGTGATAAAATACATCCGCATAATATCGCTGAGCTTATTGCGCATGGTATTAATGAAATTGAGGTTATAGACTTTAAGTCTGAAAGCTCTTTGGATTCTCAGATTATTATTAAATGCTTTGAACGGGAAGAAATCCTTTATTCAAGTGGTGATACGGAGAGCGGTGAACCTACAAAGGAAGATGCTCTTGCAGCGGTCTATTCTGTTTTGCTTCCTGGAGAACCTATTACAGTAGAAAGCGCTGAAAAAGATTTGAACGCTATGTTCTTTTCTTTGCGTCGTTACGATTTAGGACGAGTTGGTCGCTATAAGCTCAACAAAAAATTTGAATATCCAGAGCCTGCTAAGGAATACACCCTTTTGAAAGAGGATATAATCTCTACAATGCGTTTTTTGATTAAAGTGTATACCCAGCCTGAACTTATAGATGACATTGACCATCTAGGCAACAGGCGAGTTCGTTCTGTAGATGAGCTTATGACAAACACAATGAAAACGGCTTTTGCTAGAATGGAACGAATAGCCAGAGAAAGAATGAATCTTAAAGAACGAGGAACAATTAAACCGCAGGATTTAATTTCAATTAAACCAATTGTAGCAGCTATAAAGGAATTTTTCGGTTCAAGCCAGCTTTCTCAGTTTATGGACCAGGTAAATCCGCTTGCAGAGCTTACGCATAAGCGCCGCATTAACGCACTAGGTCCAGGAGGGCTTTCACGCGACAGAGCGGGTTTTGAAGTGCGTGATGTTCATTACACGCATTATGGGCGCATGTGCCCCATTGAAACGCCTGAAGGTCCAAATATTGGGCTTATTGTTTCGCTTGCTAACTATACGCGCGTAAATGATTACGGTTTTCTTGAAACGCCATACGTTAAAGTTAAAGATGGGGTGGCAACTGGAGAAGTTGAATATCTTTCTGCAATGGATGAAGATAAGTATTATATTGCGCAATCTTCTACAGCGGTTGATGAAAATGGACACATAAATTCCGAGCAGATTTCTTGTCGGCACCGTGGCGACTATACTACGCGTTCACCGAAAGATGTGCAATATATGGATGTTTCGCCAAAGCAGATTATTTCTGCCTCTGCTTCTTTAATCCCATTTTTGGAGCATGATGACGCAAACAGGGCTCTAATGGGCTCTAATATGCAACGCCAGGCTGTTCCGCTCGTGTTTCCGGAATCTCCGCGCGTAGGCACAGGGATGGAAGGAAAATGCGCCTATGATTCTGGTGTTATTGTAAAGGCAAGGCGATCTGGCGTGGTAAAATATGTTTCCGCCGAACATATTTCGATTCTACCCGATGAAGATGCTTCTGCGGAAGACGAGTATCTGCTATTAAAGTATCAACGTACAAATCAGGATACATGTTACCACCAGCGACCTATCGTGTCAATTGGGCAGCACGTTGTTGCAGGCGAACCTCTGGCTGATGGTCCTGCAACATGTCGTGGAGAGCTTGCGCTTGGCAGAAATATACTTGTAGGATTTGTGCCATGGAATGGTTATAACTATGAGGATGCCATTTTAATTTCCGAGCGTGTTGTAAAGGAAGATATGTTTACTTCTATACATATAAAGGAATTTACAACAGAAGTGCGCGACACCAAGCTCGGGCCAGAAAAACTTACACGAGATATTCCAAATATAAGCGAAAAGAGCATTGATAATCTTGACTCTGAGGGAATTATAAGGGTAGGTGCTAAAGTACGGCCTGGTGATATTTTAGTGGGAAAAATTACACCTAAAAGCGATACCGAAGCAACTCCTGAGTTCAAGCTCTTAAGTTCAATTTTTGGAGAAAAGGCAAAGGAAGTTCGAGATTCATCTCTCCGTGTCCCTCATGGTGTTGATGGCACCATTATTGATATACAACGGCTTCGCCGCTCCGAAGACGATGACCTTAGTCCTGGCGTTAATGAGGTGGTAAAGGTTCTTGTAGCGGCAAAACGCAGGTTGCGTGAAGGTGATAAAATGGCAGGCAGGCATGGCAACAAGGGAATTGTTGCGCGCATTCTCCCTGAAGAAGATATGCCTTATATGGAAGATGGCACGCCTCTTGATATTTGCCTTAATCCACTCGGTGTGCCTTCTCGCATGAATATAGGCCAAATTATGGAATCTGAGCTTGGATTAGCTGCGCAGTATCTTAACAAATGGTTTGACGCTCCTGTTTTTCAGTCGCCTACAAATGATCAGATTTCAGAAAAACTTAAAGAGGCGGGCTTTCCTGCAAACTCCAAGGTTATTCTTAGGGACGGCAGAACGGGAGTGCCATTTGATAATCCTGTCTTTGTAGGTGTGATTTACTTTATGAAGCTGCATCACCTTGTTGATGATAAAATGCATGCAAGGTCTACAGGTCCATATTCGCTTGTAACGCAGCAGCCATTGGGTGGTAAGGCTCAGTTTGGCGGTCAGAGGTTAGGAGAGATGGAAGTATGGGCACTGGAAGCTTATGGAGCAGCAAACACACTACAGGAGCTTTTAACAATTAAATCTGATGACATGGTAGGAAGAACCAAAATCTACGAGTCCATTGTAAAGGGTCAACCTGCTGTATCCGCTGGAGTTCCTGAATCTTTTAATGTCCTTGTTCAGGAACTACGTGGGTTAGCCCTTGATTTTACGGTTATGGACGCAAAGGGCAAGCAAATACCGCTTACTGAACGCGATGGAGAGCTTATTGCAAAATCAGAATCTAACTTCTAAGCGATTGTAGGTTTTAATATTTATACAGTTTGATTGAGGGAGGGTAAAAATGAAAGACATACAGGACTTTAATAATTTAATGATAAAACTTGCTTCCCCGGAAACAATTCGGTCGTGGTCTTATGGGGAAGTTAAAAAGCCTGAAACAATAAATTACCGTACGCTTCGCCCTGAAACAGGCGGCCTTTTCTGCGAAAACATTTTCGGTACTACAAAGGAGTGGGAATGCCGTTGCGGAAAGTTTAAATCCATAAGATATAAAGGCGTAATCTGTGACCGATGCGGCGTTGAAGTTACGCATTTTAAGGTTCGACGCGAACGCATGGGGCATATTGAGCTTGCAGCGCCAGTTTCACATATCTGGTACTACAGGTCTGTTCCAAGTCGCATGGGGCTTTTGCTTGACCTTCAGATGGCGACATTGCGCTCTGTTCTTTATTATGAAAAATATATTGTAATTGATCCAGGTGACACTGACCTAAAAGCAAAACAGCTTTTAACTGATGATGAATATCAGGATGCACAAGAGAGATATGGTACCTCATTTTCTGCTGGTATAGGTGCAGAAGCAATCAAAACTCTTTTGGAAAACATTAACCTTGACGAGCTTGTAACAGAGCTTCGCTCAAAAATGATTGAAAAGGGTGCAAAGACTGATAAACGTATCTTGCGTCGCATTGAAATTGTAGAGAATTTTCGTGCTTCTACAAATAAGCCATCATGGATGATTTTAGACGCTATTCCTGTAATTCCTCCAGAACTTCGTCCTATGGTTCAGCTTGACGGCGGTCGTTTTGCAACATCTGACCTCAATGACCTGTACCGCCGTGTGATTAACAGGAATAACCGGCTTAAAAGGCTGATGGCCCTTAACGCACCCGACATCATTATAAGGAATGAAAAGCGCATGCTTCAAGAGGCAGTTGACGCGCTCTTTGACAATTCCAAACGCAAGCGTGCAATTAAAGGCGCGTCCAACAGGCCGCTAAAGTCAATCTCGGACTTACTGAAGGGAAAGCAGGGACGCTTTAGGCAAAATCTTCTAGGAAAGCGCGTTGATTATTCCGGACGCTCTGTTATTGTGGTGGGTCCAGAACTTAAAATGTGGCAGTGCGGTCTTCCTACAAAAATGGCTCTTGAGCTTTTTAAGCCTTTCATTATGAAA
The DNA here is from genome assembly GCA_964470435.1 of uncultured Treponemataceae bacterium. Classification (GTDB taxonomy): domain Bacteria; phylum Spirochaetota; class Spirochaetia; order Treponematales; family Treponemataceae; genus Avitreponema. Next base: position 264 of record CAYYCW010000066.1, on the reverse strand, counting down.
AAGCTTGTAGACACGGATGTTGTCTACAATATCAAAAAAGCCAAGTTACTCGTAGAGCAGGAAGCGCCTGAAGTCTTTCAGGTTCTTGATGAGGTTGTCAAGGAGCATCCGGTTATGCTTAATCGCGCACCTACCCTTCACCGACTTGGCATACAAGCGTTTGAACCTGTGCTTGTAGAAGGAAAGGCGATAAGACTGCATCCGCTTGTATGCAAGGCCTTTAACGCTGACTTTGACGGCGACCAGATGGCGGTTCATGTGCCG
>CAYYCW010000065.1:0-8513 GCA_964470435.1 uncultured Treponemataceae bacterium | reverse complement strand
CTGTAAATGTAGTGGAAGTTTGGATGGGACCGGGCTTTCTCTCGCCTTGGGACACAAGGCATTATGGCTACAAGAAGTATGAGGAGTCAGGGCGAATTAACACGCTGGAGATAATCGCGCCCTCCGACATGGACAATCTACAGGAATCGCTAGCAGAAGTTACGGCTGCAACTATTGCAAAATACGATCCCGGAGAGATTGACGCCTTTTGGTGCTGCTATGACATGTTCGCGCATGGCGTTTACGATGGCGTTGAGCGCAGCGGGCAGAATATTCCGCTGGTTTCCGTTGACATTTCCAACGCCGATATCGAAAAGATGTCGCGCCCGAATTCCCCGTGGAAGGCCTGCGCCGCTACAAACTGGTACGACAACGGCGAGTTTGGAATGCGGCTTTTAGCCCTTGAGCTTGCCAACGAATACGACAAGATTGTTGACCCCGAAACTAAGGCTCCAACCGACTGGATTGAGTTACCGACTATCGTTATAACGCAAGACATGGTTTCAGGCGGCGACATTACCCTTGCCAACCTTGTAACAGTTCTAGGCTCGTCTTATGACAAAAAGTCCTATATGCCCACCACCGACTGGATGGCGCGCCTATTGGAGGATTGAGCGGGAAGAGCTTGGAGTTTGGTTAAGAGTTAAAAGTTTTGAGTTTTGAGTACTGGGGTAAAGCAAGTAGCTCTTATAGAACTCTTCTTGCCTTGCCCTAGCACTCTAAACTTTTAACTTAAAACTATCTACTTGCTTTTCCCTAACGCTACAAGTTGACTAAAAAGCGGAAAAGCATTATTGTTGCCTCAATATTACACTTTTAAGGGGAGTCTAGCCATGAACAACACTGTAAAGCTGCTTCTTATAGGGGCTGCGGCTGGCGCCGCCGCTACGCTTTTTGTAAGGTCAAGCGCGTTTAGGAAGGGGGCAGCTCAGCTAGTTGCCGCAAGCATTCAGCTTAAAAAGGATGCTTCAGCCTTTGTTGAATCTATCAAAGAGGATGCGGAAGATGCGGCTGCAGAAGCTGAATACAAGGATTCCAAGTCAAAAAAGGGCGGCGCGTGAGTTGTTAAGCGCTTAGAGGAATTATGCGCTATACGATAAGAAGTGCCATACCTGGAAGGCTTAGGCTGCGCTATGACAAAAGGCGCGTCTCTTCAAGGCAAGCTGCACTTGCTGCAAGCCTTGTTTCTGTTCAAGAGGGAATAGAGAGCGCTGAATTTAATCCGCTTGCAGCAAGCTTTCTTGTGCGTTATTTACCTGAAAAAATAAGTGAAGGCGAAGTGCTTGCCTTTTTTGACGCTATTGATGGCAAGTACCTTAATAACGCTGAATTGCTTTCTGCTATTCCTGCACCTGCGGAAGCGCCTAGCCTTGCCGGTGAGCTTGTTTCTATGGCGGCTGTTTTTTTTGCAAAAAAGCTATTGCCGCCTGCGTTAAGCGCTGTTTTTAGGTTTTTTCGTCTTGCGCCAAGAATAGCGGAAGGCGCCACTTGCCTGCTTTCTGGCAGGGTTTCTGACACGCGGGTGCTTGATGCTGCAGCCATCTCGGCTTCGCTTCTTTCCGGAAATACCCCCACGGCTGACGGCATTGCAGCCCTTCTTTCTGCAGGTGAAATGATAGAAGAGTTTACCCGAAGAAAAAGCCGGGATAGCTTGGCCCTTGCTATGCTTTCTGGAAGCGACAAGGCTCGCATTCTTCTAGAAAACGGCGAGGAAAAAGAAATGCCTATTACCGCCATTAAGGAAGGCGACACAATCATTGCCCGCACAGGAGAAAGCGTTCAAGCTGACGGCGAAGTTTTGCGCGGGGAAGCCCTTGTAAATCAGGCTGCAATAACTGGGGAGCCGCTTGCTGTTGAAAAGAGGGCGGGCAGCACAGTTTTTGCGGGCACCATTGTAGAAGAGGGGGAAATCTTTATCCTTGTGCGCCAAACGGGCAAGCAAACAAAGGTAAGCAAAATACTTGCAGAAGTGGAAACTTCAACAGAGCTTAAAGTCTCCTTGCAAAAAAGGGCAGAAGCCCTTGCAGACAGGCTAGTAAAGTATAATTTTTTGCTTACCGCCCTTACGTTTTTTTTTACGCGGAATGCAACAAAGACAATTTCCACGCTAATGGCGGACTATTCGTGCGCTATGCGCATTGCGTCCCCGATTGCTGTTTTAAGCGCCATGCGTGAAGCTGCGGGACGAGGCATTATTGCAAAGGGCGGCAAGTGCCTTGAAGAAGCTGCACGCGCGGACACCGCAGTCTTTGACAAGACAGGAACGCTTACATTTGCCTCTCCTTCGCTTTCTGAAATTATTTCTTTTTCTTCTGATGCAAGCGAGCTTGAACTTTTGCGCCTTGCAGCCTGCCTTGAAGAACACTACGCGCATCCTATAGCAAAGGCTATTGTTGCGGCTGCCGATGAGCGCGGCATAAAGCATCCTGAAATTCACGCTAAGGTTGAATACATTGTAGCGCACGGCATAGCAAGCTATGTAGGTGAAAATCGGGTGCTTGTGGGTAGCGCTCACTTTATTTTTGATGACGAAAAAATTGAAAAGCCCAAAAATCTTAAAAGCCTTATTGTAAATGCAGAAGAGAGGGGGGAATCTCTCCTTTATCTTGCAGGAAGAGGAAAGCTCCTTGCAGCATTTGCGCTTTTTGACCCTGTCCGCCCCAATGCCCCAGCCGTTATAAGCGCCCTTAAGGACGCAGGCATAAAAGAATGCGTGATGATTACAGGAGACGGCGAGGGCGCAGCAAGGGTTGCTGCAAAAAGCGCATGTGTTGATAGCTTTATATCACGCGCCCTTCCTGAAGATAAAAGCAAATACGTTAAGGCAAAAATAGAGGAAGGAAGGCGCGTTATTATGCTTGGCGATGGCATTAACGACGCTCCCGCCCTTGCTTGCGCAAACGCTGGCATAGCAATGGGTGAAGGCGCTGCCATTGCCGGGGAAGCCGCTGACATTGAGCTTCCTAAAGGAATGGGGCTTGAAGGCGTTCTCGCCGTGCGCAGGCTTGGCAAAAAGCTCCTTGAAAGAATAGATGCTATAAACAATAATATTTTAGTGTTTAATTCGCTCCTTATTTTTTCTGGGCTTGCAGGCATTATTTCGCCTTCAGTTTCTGCCTTGCTGCATAATGCTTCAACGCTTTTGTTTGCAGCTTCATCCGCAAAGCCACTTTTAGAAGAGCAGCAATGGCAAGCATTGTAACAAGCTTTGTGCCAGGCCGAATTAGGCTTCGCAGTAAAATATTTTGCGATACAGAAATAGTTTCTGCTGTTTCTTCAATCCTTGAATCTACAGGAATAGCACTTTCTATAGAAACAAACTGCAAAACAGGCAGCTTTCTTGTGCACTACAAGGCGGAAAGCTTGCCTGCAGAAGATGTGCTAAAAAGGCGGCTTAAAGCCTTTGCCTTATCCTTACCCGACTTTGAAAAGCTACGCTCAAAGATAGCGTTTTACCGCCCTGAATACAGGGAATCTATCCTTGAAACAGCACAAAGGCTTAAAGATGCTCTACCTAAAATCATTGCAATATAGACTTGCGCTTTTTGCTCTTTTAAGCGCAGCATTTATCCTTTTTTTGACATCTTGCAGAGGGTCAAAAGCAAATTCAGAGCAAGCTTCTATACTGGAGCGCATCGTGGGTCCTTGGGAAGGTGAAAAATCAACTGTCCTTGTACTTGCAGGAGAAGCTTTCCCTGAAGAAAGCGGAATTGCTGACTTTGTTGCTTGGGAATACGGCCTTACAGTGGAAAAGGGGCTCGCGCGGTTTCTTTATTGGCCTGGAACATTTGAAAAAAGAAGCGCTTCTCTAAGACTTTTACGCAACATTGCGCTAGAAGAAAGGCCTGAAATACTAGTTACCATCGCAGCGCCTAGTGGCACCTTGAACGAGCTTATCCGCATACGATCGCAATTTCCTGAAATTAAAATTGTAAGCATTTTTCCGCTAGACGAAGCCCTTCCTGTGGAGGCAGTTTCAGATATGGTGATTGATATTGACCCGCATTCAGCTCAAAGTGAAGAAATTGATACAGCAATGATTGCAGAAGAAGCAACAGCGCTTAATATTACAGCAGATGAAGCTTCTGCTCTTCTGCTTGGCGCAGTTTTTTCCATGGAAATGAGCGAGCAAGAAACGGAAAGCCCTAACCTTTCCAGGACTGTAGTTGCTGCAAGCGCCCTTCTTGAAATTGGCATGGGATTTGCTGCAAACACAAGCGTAAAAAGAAATGAGAAAAGTGGTTTACATTGGCAATATGCCCAAGCTGTAGACGCTGACACAGGCTTAAAGTCAAGAAGGCATATACTTATTACCAAAGAAGCTGAAAACTTTTAGCTCTAAAACAGCGTTGCTGCTTAAAGCCCTTTTTGTTTTGCTTCATCCCAAAGAAAATCCATTTCTTCCAGGCTTGCGTTTTCTATAGCAATACCTTTTTCAACAAGGGTTTTTTCCACATAGCCAAAGCGCCTTATAAACTTGTTATTGGCGCGCATAATGGCTACATCAACGTCCACATTAAGATGGCGCAAAAGATTTATAACAGCAAAAAGAAAGTCGCCAGCCTCATCTTCAATGCGGTCGCTGTCCTTTTGGGCAGAACCTTGCGCTAAAACTTCAGCCCTTAGCTCTTCTTCCTCTTCCTTTACCTTTTGCCATGTGTCCTCAAGCAGGGGAAAGTCAAAGCCCACCCGTGCAGCCCTTTTTTGAAGCTTTTGCGCCATTGCAGCGGGCGGCAAGGACTTGCAAACGCCCTCAAGGGTGCTGTTAGAGTTTTTGCCTTCCACATCGCGCTTTATCTTTTCCCATTGCCTTAACACTTCAGCTGGCGTGCTGGGATGCTCCAATGCGGCGGCAGAAGCGCTGTTTGCCCCATCGCTTGCGCCAAAGACGTGCGGATGGCGGCGTATAAGCTTTTCTGAAAGAGCCCTTAAAGCGCCTTCAACTGTAAAGGCCCCCTCCTCCTGATAAATTAAAGCGATCATAAGAGCGTTCACTAAAACGTCGCCCAGCTCTTCTACTATATGCTCGTGCTGACCTTCAGTAATGGCTTCTGCAGCCTCATACGCTTCTTCTATCATGTTTTCCCGCATCGTAAGCGGCGTTTGCTCCATATCCCACGGGCAACCGCCCGGCGCGCGAAGGCGTGCTATAATCTTGTAAGCTTCAGCAAAGGCTTCAGCAGCCTTTTTAGCTTCATCTTCAATGTTTTTCATGTTTTCTCCTAAAGTATTTTCTTTTTTGAGTAGTTTTCAAGCAGTATATGAGGATTTGAGCTTAAGGCGGAAACAAGAAGGTTTTCCGCTTCACCAAATATTAACGGAAGGGCTTTCATCTCCATTTTTGTAAAATCTGAAAGAACGTAGGCGGCAACATCAGTATGCTCGGGGCGGCCAACGCCTATTCTAAGGCGCCAAAAGTCCTGGCTTGCAAGGCAGCCTTTAAGGGAGCGCAGCCCATTATGCCCGCCAAGTCCGCCCGCCTTCTTAAAGGAAATAAGGCCAAAGTCTAGCTCTATTTCATCATGAACTGCCAAGATTTCCTTAGCAGGAATTTTATAGAATGAAGCAAGGGCCGCAACGCTTTCCCCAGAAAGGTTCATGTATGTTTCAGGCATAAGGAAATAAACGCTCCTTTCAGGGTTAGTGCTTGCAAGCGGCCAGGAAACCTTAGCCCACGTGCCGCCAAAGCCTTTCTTAAAGTAAAGGCTAGAAAAAAAGCTAAGCGAGCGCGCAAAAAGCCAAGAGGCGTTATGGCGCGTTTTTTCGTATTTTTTTCCGATATTTCCTAAAAAAACTACAAGAGATATTTGCTCTGCCGAAGACATTAAAATGCAGTCTAACTGAATTTCAATAAATAGTGTATGCTTTTAATATGAACAAAAAAGAAATATTAATTGTTGGACACAAAAACCCAGACACTGATTCAATTGTTTCCGCTACAGCCTATGCAGCTTTCAAGAGGGCGCAAGGGATAGAAAACTGCCGCGCGGTTAGAATAGGCAAGCCCACTCCCCAAACGGAATATATCTTTAATAGGTTCGGCGTTCCCCTTCCAGACCTAGTGCCTGACTTAATCCCAAAGGCGGAGCACTACTATAAGCCTGGCGCTGAAAGCGTTTGCGAAGAAACCTCCCTTAACGACGCGATGGCCCTTCTTAACAAGACAGGAGACAGGGTGCTTTCAGTTGTGGATAAAAGCGGAAAGTATCACTCTATGCTTCACTACAGCGCCTTTGCTCAAGAAGTCCTTAAAATGATGACCCCAAGGCAAAAGACTGTAATACAGACAAGCGCCGAGCTTTTAGCAAAGGCCCTTAATGCGCAGCCCATTGTGCTGCAAAACGAAAAGGAAATAAAAAAAAGCCCCGTAATTGTCGCTGCCGCTGATATTGAAACTTTTAGTAAGCACCTAAACGAGCATATTCCTGAAAACACAATTGTAATTGTAGGAAACCGAAAGGATATTCAAAAGCGCGCCATAGAAGCGCGAGCCCGCATTATGATTATTACAACGGGCAATGTCCTGGGAAAGGAGCTTAGGGAAGAGGCTAGCAAAAACGGTGTAAATGTGCTTATAAGCCCCTACGATACAGCATCTACAGTCTTGTTTCTTATTTATTCAATGCCTGTTTCTTGCGTTTCAAACAAGGAGGTTTCCCCTGTAAACAAAACAGACCAAATTAAAAAGATTGAGCCCCTCCTTGCAAAGGCTCCCGGCAGGACACTTCCTGTACTTGACGAGGCGGAAAACGTGGTGGGCGTTATCTCCGAAAGCGACCTCTTTAATGAGCCTAACATAGACATTATCCTTGTGGACCACAATGAGCTAACACAGGCTATAGACGGGGCGGAACACTTTAGAATTCTTGAAATAATTGACCACCACCGCCTTGGAAGCCTAAGCACGCGCTATCCTATTACGTTTATCAATAAGCCTGTAGGCGCTACGTCCACAATTATAGCGCAACTTTACCAGCAAAACCGCACGCCTATAAAGGCAGAAATTGCTTCAATCCTTCTTTGCGGCATCCTTGCGGACACGCTTGCGCTTCAGTCTGCCACCACCACAGAAGAGGATAGGCAAGCTGTGCAGTTTCTTTCAGACATTACAAACCTCGACTACGCTGTGCTTGGCCGCGAAGTCCTTTCTGCCGCGAGCAATGTTTCAGGGAGGAGCGCACTTGAAATCATTTCGCAAGACATGAAAGTGTATAACGAGGGCGACATTTCCTTTAGCGTAAGCCAAATTGAAGTTGAAAGCCCAGAAGAAATTACAAAGCGCAAGGCTGAATTTATCAATATTCTTGATGATGTGCGCACGAAAAATGCGCGCCTTTTTACCTCCCTTTTGGTTACGGACATTACAAAGCTTTCAAGCATTCTTCTTTTAAGCGGCTCGGACGACTTTATGCAAAGCCTTTCCCTTCAAAAGGAAGAAGAAAACATCTACATGATGAAAGACATTGTATCCCGAAAAAAGCAGCTTATGCCAATTCTTTCTGAAGTTATAGAAAGCTACACCAATAGGTAAGATTGGCGCGCTGTGACAGAATTACAATGGGAAGCTTTTTCCAACTTTAGAAACCTCTTTAGGGCAAAATGCCAGGAATGGCAAGAGGGATCGGAATACCTTAAAGGCTTGCAGCGCATGGCGGCGGAACGCTACGGCATTCCGCCCTATCCTTTGGAAACGACCATAGTTTATAACACCGCGCTTGACGCGGTGCAGCCTGAGGATGAAATCCACCTGATAATTACAAGCGACAACCCAGGAAAGGACGAGCAGCTTGCTGCAAACCAAAAATACTTGGTAGGGCAGGCGGGAAAGCTTTGCAACCGTTTTTTTTCCCTTAACCCTAGCTTAGGGATCGACTTTAGAAAAAACGCCATTGTGCTAAACAAGACGCCAATTCATTCGGCGCGCACTAACCATCTCCGCCTTTTTCTAAAGCAGGGCGGCGAGCCTTTTAAGGACCTTTTTGAAAAAACAGAGCGCTTTATGGCAAGAGAAACCTTGCGCCTAAGTGCTGCGCTTTCTTGCCCGCTTTGGATTGTAGGATACAGCGAGCTTAGCAAGGGCGGCGTTTTTGCCGTTTACGCTGATGAGCTTAACGCGGCGTGTGCAGCAGATGAGACGGGCTTCTTTAAGGAAAACCTCTTTCTTTTTCAGCATTTTTCAATGAACCGCTTTTTTATTGATTTGCGCGATGCCAATTACCTTAAAGGCTTTGAAAGCCGACCTCTTTTAGAGCGCCTTAAAACGCTTGGCAAGGCGCACCGCAGGGAAATTTTAGGCTGGTAGCAAGATCCTAGACTATAAGATGAGCTTATAGCTGTAAACTGAATTCCCGCTCCTCGACTTTTTCCCGCCGATTGTCTACAATGCCACTAAAGGCTTATGAAAAACAAGGCGTATATTGTTCTGGCGGACGGCAGCGTCTTTGAGGGGCGGCCGTTTGGGGCGGCGGGCTGCGTTACGGGCGAGGCGGTGTTTGCAACGGGCATGACGGGCT
>CAYYCW010000064.1:0-8592 GCA_964470435.1 uncultured Treponemataceae bacterium | reverse complement strand
TGGCTACGAGAAGGCGGCGGCTGTTGCGAAAAAGGCGTTTGCGGAAAATATCACCTTGCGCGAATCTTGCCTTTCTTTAGGTCTTCTTTCAGCTGAAGAGTTTGACAAGGCAGTTAATCCCGAAAAGATGGTGTAAGAGCAAGGCTGGGCAGTTTAGGGCTCTCCTTTTACCTTTCTTTTAAGGCGAGTGAGGGCTTCTGCAAGAGCTCCCAAATGCCAAACTGCAAGAAGCATTTTAAGCGAGCGCCCTGTTCTTTTTTTAAGGAAATGCGGCAACATTTGCCAGTTAAGCTCTGGAAAGGTGGAGCGAAACAGGCTGTAATCGGGGCGCGGAAAGGCAAAAATAGCCTTATCCTTAATCCGCAGCTTGTAAACGAAAAGAAAGCTGCCTAGCTTTCGTCCTGCAATTTCAGAAATATCTTCTTTTTTTAGCAGATATTCAATTCGCCTCATTCCTTCGCATTGCCTTTTAAGTGTGTCCACGCCTTCACGCATCTTTGCAGGAAGCGCACCGTCAAAAGTTAAAGAGGTTTGCCGTACGGTATAATGATGAAGCGTTCGGTTAATAAAAACGCGCCTTTTTGCGAGCGCGTAAGCTACAATAGAAAAATAAACGTCATTCTCCCACCTTACGCCCTGCAAAAAGCGGATGTCATTTTCAACGAGAAAGGCCCTTCTAAAAAGCTTGCTCCAAACATTAAAAGCAAAGTATTCCTTATACGCTTGCCTAACATCAAAAAGGCCTTCCGCACCCTCCTTTGAAGGAATAAATTCCCCGTCTTTTTCCATAATATAGCGCCACTGCACAATGTCGGCGTTACTGCGCCGCGCGGTGTCAAGGGCAAGCTCATAGGTTTCCGCCTCAATCCAGTCATCGGGATCTACAAAACCTATGTATTCTCCGCGCGCGACTTCAAGTCCCGCGTTCCGCGCAGCAGCACCACCACAGTTCTCTTGATGAATGGCAACAAAGCGGCTATCCTTTGCCGCCCACTCGTCAAGAATGGCGCCGCCGCCGTCTGTTGAGCCGTCATCAACGCAAACGCACTCCCAGTCGGCAAGGGTTTGCGCTTGTATTGACGCGAGGCTGCGGGGAAGATAGTCTTCTACATTATAAACTGGCACAATTATAGACACTTGGGGTACTGTTGTTTTTGGCATAATACGTTTACTATAGTGCTAAGGTCTTTGTTTTTCTAGGCAACGTTTTTTAGCGCTAGAGCTAAATCACAGCGGGCACCGCTTGCCGCCAAATGCCCGCTTTAATCTTTAGCGCGTTTTAGTAATACAGCGCGGAATAAACCGACTGCGAAGTAAAGACACGCTTTGCATAATTCCTTGTTTCGCTAAAAGGCACTGATTCCACAAAAAGGCACTCTTCTGCGACCGGACTTTTGCCAGGGAGCTCAGGAGGAAATTCGCCCAACCATCTGCGAACTCGGCCTATTCCTGCATTGTAAGCGGAAACCGCCTGTAGGGTTTCCCCTTCAAGCCTCCTCTTCATTTCAGAAAGATAGAAAGAACCAAACTGAATGCTAGTTTCAGGGGAAAATAGATTGTATTCCTTCACATTGAGCTTTCCTGCAACTTCCGCTGCTGTCATGTCCATTAGCTGCATAAGGCCCTTGGCGCCCGCATGCGAAAGGGCTTTTGGGTCAAAGAAACTTTCCTGGCGGATAATGGCAAAAATAAGGCTTTCAGTCAAGCTGCCAGAGCCGTTTTCCCCGCTGCCTTGCGTTCCCTTGGCTGCGGCCGCAACTTCTGGGCGCCAGGCTTGTGGATAAAGCATTTGCATAGTTTCAAGCGAGGCGCTTTCTATTCGAGCAACTTCAGGTGCTGTATTCGAAAAAACAATGGAAATAAGCCTTGCGCCCTCAGCGTAATGTTCGGCTTTTATAAGCCTTTGCGCTTCGTCTTTTGCTGCGCTAAGCCGCACAAATGGAAATTCTTCTGCAAAGACTGCAGCGTAAGAGGGCAAATTCCAAGCACGACAAGCTTTTACAAGGGTTTCGGCTTGCTTTTGAACTTCGGCAGGAACAAGGACTTCAATTTCCCTTTCAGACCCTCTTGGATTAGCTTTCCAGTTCAAAATGGAGCTTTCTTTTCCAAGCAACTCTGAGCTTCTAAGCCTGTAATAAAGTCTGGTAGCGTTTTTGCTTAAAAACTCAAGCCTTGACCTTTCTTCAGCGCTTCCTGCAGGGGAGATAAGGGCAAGCGAAAAGGAAATCCTTTCGCGTATCTCCGCTGGTGCGTTTTTAGGAAGAACCCTTTCAAGGCGCAAAAGCTCATTAATATTCCGCTCTGTGGTTAAATCTGTTGTAAGGGACGAAAGTATGTCTGAAAAGACTTCAGGATCTCGCCATTGGGAAATGTGCTTTTCTATTAACTTAAGAAGTGCCTCGTTTCCGTCATCGTTTGAGCGCGCAATGTCAAACATGTACCATAGTGAAAAATCTCTATCCTCGTCAGTAGGAGCATAAGCAAGGGAGCTTTCCATGGCGGCAAGGGCATCGCCTGAGCGTTCGGGTATTTTTGCGCAAATTCTTGCAAGGTAAAAGTTTAAAGCATAGCGGGCTTCTTGAGTTGACACTTGCCCGCCGTTAGTGCGGGCTTGCCTGCCACTAGCGCTCAAAGACGGCAAATTAAGGAGGTATTCAATCGCTGCAGCAGAATTGGCGGGATTCGCATTTGAATAAAGGAGAGCCCTGCCGCTAGCCGAAAGGAAATTTCTTGTAAATAAATATTTTTCAGCGTCTGACGCATTTATTGGCCTTGAAGAATCTGGGAATTGCGGCAACAGTGCATATTCTGCTGCTGTAATGGATAATACTTCTCCTGAAAACCCAAGTCTGCCAACAATGCGGAAAAAAAGAGCAGCGGCGGCGTTATAACGCCTTTCAATGGCAAGGCGACGCAGGGCTAAGGCTTCATATTCTATGGAAGGACCGCTGCCTGATAACGGCTGCGCTAGGACAAGTGCTTCAGAGAGCGCGCGTTCAGCTGCTCCAAACCGTTGAAGAGAAGAAAGCTCAAATTCTTTCCCGTTTACAGAAGGAATTAAAAAGCCCTTGTTGTCCCTGTTTAATAGCTTTTCGAGAAATATAATGTCGCTTAAAAGCTGAGCACGCTGTTCGGCTGTTATTCCGCTTGAAGTGCTTGCAAGATTCCTAGCCGTGGAGCAAAGCCTGAATAGAGCTGCTGCGCGGTTTAAGAACGGAATTTTACGTTGAAGGCTTGGATCAATGCTCAAGCCGCCTGAACGATCCCGGCTAAGCCCTGCGGCAGACGTTAAAAGAACATAAGCCGCTTGCGTTGCTTGAGCACTTTTGCCTTTCGATAAAAGACCAATAGCAAGGAATAGGGGCATTTCATAGTTTTTCTTTGCGGCAGTTGCGGCAAACTCCTGGTTAACTGAGCCTGCAAAGGAAAAGTCGCCTTCAGCTGCAGCGCGCCTAAGGCTAGTTACAGAATAGCCTGCAAGAGCGGTGTCAGAGCAGGCGCTAAAAAGCGAATAAAATGCAAAGTAAAAAATTAAAATAAAACGCATAGGCAAACAAATCTATTCAGCAGGAATTAAAATATCAGTTCCTGCAATAATATGGTTAGGATTACTGATTCCATTATGCTGAGCAATACTAGAGTATTGCCACGGATTTCTATAATACGTTTCAGCAATGTTCCAGAGAGTATCGCCCCACCTGACACGGTAACGCGCGTCTTGTGACTCAGAAAAAGTTTTAAGAGCTTTAGGCGCTCCAGGCGCGGCAGCTATGGCGGCAGAGTTTTCTTGCCATACGGGAGGAGGAGGGTCTGCTTGGCTATACAAAGCGCCTTCATCGCTTGCGCTGGCGGGCAAAGGTTGAGTTGTAGTATCAGTGTAAGCAGGTATAAAGGTAAATAGGCTTGGCAGCTCTCCACCATAAAAGGTTTCCCACGCAAAGATGCCTACTGTTAAAAGTGCTAGGCTGCCTGCCAAAAGTATAATGACACTTAAAAGCCCCATTGGAAAAAACGAGCCCTTTCTTTTTTTAGTTTTTTTGACGCTGCCTAAATCATTGGCACTATTGGGTTCGCTAACAACAGGTTTTTTAGGCTTAAAAGCATCCTGAAAGGTAGTCTGGGTAAAACTAGAAAAATCCCTGCTTTTGGAATTTTCTATAAAGTCATTTGCTGGAGTTTTTACAAGAGCTTCTGCGTCATTTTCGCTGTCTTTATAATCCTTAACTTCAAGCCCTAGGTTATCAAAATCATGAAAATCAAAGAAGTTGCTGTCAAAACTTTCCTCAAGATCCTTGCTTAATAAATTTTCAATAGAAATATTGATGCTTTGGCTTGTTCCAGTATTTTCGTCAATAGCTTCTGCCAATAAATTGCCTAAGTCATTAAGGCTGATTCTTAGCTTGATTGTAGAATACCCAGCTTGATCTTCTGTAATGTCACTTAGCGTAAGGGTTCCAATGTGTTCTGCATTTTCGATTGTCTGGTCCTTTGAGTTTTCTTTTGAGTGGTAAAGGTGAATTTTAACGCTTTCTTGGTTTTCACGAGCTGTAATTAGCTCTAGCGTTTTACTGCCCCGGATACTATCGTCCATAACAGGAAAAAATCTATTGTCTGCAAGCTTAATTCCTATTGCACCAGAGCTCATATTCCCTCCTAATAGCGCCTAGCGCTGCTACAAAACCTTGACACAGTTTAATGCTGTAATTATAATATACATCACCGATGATTTCTACCGTTATTATTATTATTGCTGTTTTTTCTGCCATTGCTATAACTGGTGCGCTCATCCTTAAATTCACAAAGGATAAGCCTGTCAGTGCTGCAAAAAAAGTGTCACCCAAAAACCGCTCCTTGCTTGTTAAAAATGCTACCCAGAAACTTAAGCAAAACCCCAATGACATCCAAACCCTTTCTGGTCTTGGGAATATATACTACGAAGAACATAACTGGGAAAAAGCAATGGACGTTTATAAGACCCTTTCAAAGCTTGCTTCATCAAATCCTGGAAAGATTGACAAGTTTGAATGCAATCTGCGCTATGGCATATCCGCGCTAAAGGCAAATAAGCATGAAGACGCTATTAATGGCTTGACAGCCGCCAGAAAACTAAAGCCTTCAAATTCAGCTGTAAACTACAACCTAGGCCTTATCCTTTTTGAACAAAAAAACTATGAGCAGGCAATTTCAGTTTTACGCATAGCTGTACAGGAAAATCCTGACAACGCTCAAGCGCAAAAGTATTTGGGACTAGCGCTTCAAAAGTCAAATCATTTTAGGGATGCGCTGACAGCTATTCGAAAGGCGTTAGATACATATCCCGATGACAAAGACTTGCTTTTTGCATTAGGCGAATCTTTCCGTGAAACAGGCAGGACAGATAGCGCCTTAAAAGTTTTTTTACGCCTGCGCACTGATCCCGTTTTTGGACCGCATGCATCCCTTCATTCAGGGATAATTCACGCGCAGATGTCAATGAATACCAATGCGGCAGAAGATTTTGAAATAGGAATAAAGCATAAAAATGTGCCTGAAAACATTTTTTTAGAAACGCGCTACCATTATGCTATTCTTTTAATTAAAATGCAGCAACCGGGCCGTGCTATAGCACTTCTTAAAGAAATACAACAGGTAAAACCTGGCTATAAAGATATAAGCCAGCTTATCGATAGCTATCAGGAGCTTAATGACAATATCAACCTGCAAGCCTATATGCTTGCAGGTCAAAGTGATTTTATAATGCTTTGCAGAAAAATTGTATCTCACTTTTACGCAAATGCTAGCGTAAAAATTACTGAAGTTACTACATCAGCTGATTTTGCTGATATTATAACTGAAATTGATACAGGCAAATGGGAAGATACTGTAATTTTCCGCTTTTTCCGTTCGCAGGGAACAGTAGGGGAGCTTGCCCTTAGAGATTTGCATGGTAAAATCAAAGACTTAAAAGCTGGTCGAGCTATATGCTTTTGCGCAGGCATGTTTTCTGAAGAATCAAAGCGCTTTACTGAAGGTCGCCCAATAGATCTCTACAGCAGGGACGCGCTAAAGCGGGTTCTTGACAGGACAAATTCTTAAGTTTAGAGCAACATAAGTTTCTAGCCCGCATTAAAAATAAAGGTAACAAGCCGCTGTTCATTAAGAAAGGGCACTTCAATCTCTCGCGTCTCTATTTTACCCGTAAATCCGTTGTTTCGCATTTTTTGCTCTTCAGCAGCAAAAGAGCTGCGCTTTCCCTTGTAGGCTGCAAGAAATGTTCTGCCGCGCTCGCTTTCAGGACGCAAAAGGCTTAAAAGGCTCGCCAATATTTCCCCATCATTAAGGGGCCTAAAAGCCCTGAATACTACAGCGCCAAACGTGCCTTGGTCAACTCGCTCAATTTCCTTATTGACAATAGAAACGTTATCAAGAGATAGCGCCGCCACACAGTTTTGCAAAAAGGCGCAACGCTTTTCCATGCGCTCAACAAGGGTAAAGTGCACTTGCGGAAAGGCGAGAGACAGCGGAATGCCAGGAAAGCCCGCGCCGCTTCCCGCGTCGCAAATGCTTATAGGATTGGATACAAAGTCACTTCCTTGATTGCAAGCTATAAGCATTTGCGCTATTTCACGCCAAGGGGCTAGGCTGTCAAGGATATGCCGCACGGCAACATCTTCCTTGCCCCTTGCTGTGCCGCAATCCGCTGAAACAAGGCCAAATGCCCCATTAAAAAGGTATATCTCCTCTAGGTACGAACAGCAACGCTTTGCAAGCTGTGCCGCACTTGAAATAGCAATCTTTCCTTCAAAAAGATCATCACTTTTAGGAAAGCCTAACGCGCGGATACCTTCCTCTATAAGCACAAAGGCGCGTTCATTGTCTTTCATTCTGCAAAAGGCGCACTTGCGTTAAAATGCTATTTTTTCTTTTTTAGGAGATCTGCAAACGGGTTATACATTGTGCCATCATCATTTTTGTCAAGGCGTCGCGGCGCTTTTTGTGCAAAACCTTCGCCGCTGCTAGCCTTGCCTGAGCCCGCACGCACCACAACGCGCTTCTTTCCGCCCGCGTCGCCTTGCGCACTCTTGCCCTGAGCCTTGCCGCCTTGTCCAGAGGCACCCGCGTTGCTTTTGCAGCTTAAACTTATCCTCCGCCGGTCGGGGTCAAGGCCTATAATGACGCATTCTTTAACATCGCCAACCTTTACAACGTCCATCGGGTCAGTAACAAAAGAATCGGACATTTCAGAAAGATGGAGTAGCGCGGTTTCCTTTATGCCAATGTCAACAAAGGCACCAAAGTCAACTACGTTTTTAATCCTCCCTGTAACCTTCATGCCCTCGCTCAAGTCCTCAAATGAAAGCACGCCCTTTTGCAAAATGGGCTTTGGGTAGTCCTCGCGCGGGTCCCTATTTGGCTTTTGCAAGTCGCTTATAATGTCGTCTATTGTTGCGTCTCCCAGCGAAAACCGCTCCTTTAGCTCATCGCGCACGGATCGGCTAATCGATGGGCTGCTTGAGCTTTTAGATGAGCCCTCGCTATGGAGCAGCGCGTAAATCTCACGCCCCGCCTCGTAGTTTTCAGGATGAACCCATGTGGCATCAAGCGGTTCGGCGCTTTCAGGGATTTTAAGAAAGCCCGCGCATTGCTCAAAGGTTTTTGGTCCCATACCGGGTATTTCCAAAAGAGTCGCGCGGCAAGGAATTGCTCCTTCAGCATCCCTGTAAGCAACAATCTTTTTAGCAAGCGAGCTGTTAATCCCTGACACGTACTTTAGAAGCGAGGCACTTGCCGTATTCACGTTGACGCCCACGTTGTTTACAACAGAGCCTACTACTTCATCAAGGGATTCAGACAACCTTTTTTGGTTCACGTCATGCTGATACAGGCCCACTCCAATCGACTTAGGGTCAATCTTTACAAGCTCAGCAAGCGGGTCCTGGAGCCGCCTGCCAATGGAGATAGCCCCACGTATCGTCAAGTCAAGGTCAGGAAACTCTTCCCTTGCAACATCACTTGCGGAATAGACTGAAGCGCCGTCCTCGTCAACCACCGTGTAGGAGACATCGGGGCAACGCTCGCTTATAACTTGCGCGACAATCTCTTGCACCTCTTTAGTGCCCGTGCCGCCACCTACAGCTACAAGCTGCGTACCATACTTTTTAATAGCGGCGTAAACAGCGGCTTTTGCCTCATCCGCCTTGTGCTGATAAATGACAAATGAGCCTAAGTACTTGCCATTTTCGTCAAGGGCGGCGCACTTAGTGCCCGTGCGAATGCCGGGGTCAATGCCCAAAACGCGCGTGCGCTTTATAGGCTGCGCCATCAAGAGGTTTTTAAGGTTTTCACTAAAAACGCCAATGCCGTGCATGTCCGCGCCATCGGAAAGGTCACCGCGTATTTCGCGCAACACAGCGGGGGAAAGCAGCCGTATAACGCCGTCTTCAACTGCGCGCTCCGCATAGCTAGAACCTTGCGGATTTTTTTGCAACACAATGCGCGCAGCCTCATCATCATCAACATTAATCTTCACGTCGAGCTTGCCCTCGCGCTCCCCCCTGTTGATTGCAAGCACGCGATGCGCCTTTATGCTGTTCACAGGCTCGCTGTAGTCCC
>CAYYCW010000063.1:0-8596 GCA_964470435.1 uncultured Treponemataceae bacterium | reverse complement strand
GGCGCTAACCGCTTGGGCGGCAACGCTGTAGCTGACTTTGTAGTCTTTGGCCGCATTGCAGGGGCTAATGCCCAAAGCTACGCGGCTAATCAAGTTGAATAGCATCAAAAAAAGGGGTAAAAGCCTTTTTTAGGCCTTTGCCCCTTTTTTTACGCCTTCTTTAGCGATACTCCATTCTCCACAAAGCTAAAATACTTTCCGTCTTGCGCTATTATAATGTGATCCAAAAGCCTTATTCCAAGAATTTCGCCCGCCTCAAAAAGCCGCCATGTGGTTTCAATGTCTTCTTCAGAAGGATTCACGTTCCCTGAAGGATGGTTATGGCAAACAATTACCGATGCCGCCCTGTCAGCTATAGGGTCTGCAAACACTTCGCGCGGGTGCACAAGCGTCTTGTTTAGAAGGCCTATGCTTATAGTCCTTATTGCAATTATTTCATGCGCACCTGAAAAGGAAGCGCAAATAAAGTGCTCTTGCTTCCTCTCGCTATAATGCTGCAAATAGGGGAACAAGTCCGCGGCTTCTGTAATTTGCTTTCTGCTATAGCCGCAATAACGGCGGCCAAGTTCGCAAGCAGCAGCCATTGCAGCAGCCTTTCCTGGTCCCACGCCGTTTAGGTTTTCAAGTTGCCCCATTATGTTTTCCGTGTTGCACGAGTCAAGAATGCTTACCACCTTCTCTGAAATTGAAAAAAGGGAAGCTTCCCTTGTGCCTGTGCCAAGAATGAGTGCTGCAAGATCCGAATCTTTTAGATAGGCGGGGCCAAAACGCTTTAGCTTTTCCCTCAAATTAGGTTTTTCTCCCATACCATTTTGTTTATTCGCTAAAATTGACTTTATGCATTCAAAAGCCGATAAAAAACTATGCGAGTTTTGAATATTTTTTACATTGCCTCCTTAAGGAACTTTTTTAATAGCCTTGCTTTCATAGTGTTTTTTTTGCCCCTTTTGTTTTCATGCAAAACAGTGAGTCCTGCGCTTTCATATTCATATGATGATATTCCTGTAGAGATTATGAGTGAGGGGAAAATCACCAATGATGAGCTTGTTCGCTTTTTTTTAAAGGAAAATCCCTATGTTCCAAGGGAAAAGCTAGAGCGCCTTATTTCGATTTATAGGGAAGAATGCGCCTTTGAAGGGGTTAATTTGGACATCGCCTTTGCGCAAATGTGCCTTGAAACAGGCTTTTTGCGTTTTAGCGGTATTGTAACCGAAGATATGAACAATTTTTGCGGACTTGGAGCTGCAGGCGCCGGCCAGAAGGGACACATTTTCCCCGATGAAAGAACGGGTATTCGCGCCCATGTTCAGCATCTAAAAGGATACGGCACAGCTGACGCGCTTAAGGGCAGGCTTGTTGACCCCAGATACGGGCTAATAAAACCCAAGGGAAAGGCGCCGGATATCTTTAGCCTTGCAGGAACTTGGGCAGTAGACCCCGAATACGGTACTAAGCTTTTTAAAATCCTTGAGCGCATGTATATGGCTGCGCCTCTTGAAACATTTAGCCTATAATTGTGCCTTCAAAGTCCTTGTCTTCAAGGATTGCTTTAATGTTTTCTATGTTTTTGCCTGAGGCGCATATTACCCTTATGCCTGCCTTTTCCGCTCTAATGCTTGCAATGGGATCAAAGGGCACATTTTTGCCAGGTGTCCACTCATCCCCAATCATTTTTCTAAATTCTTTCCAGGAAATGTGGTCAATAGGTTTGGCAGAAGGGTTTTTTTTAGGATCATCTGTGTAGACCTTTTCTATGTTTGAAAGATTTACCACTGTATCCGCCGAAAACCTTTCCGCAAGGATAACTGCGTCATTATCTGTGGAAAAGCCAGGCTTCCATCCTGAGGCAACCAGCATTTTGCCTTCAAAAGATGCGGTGGCTGTTGGGTCATAGATAACTTCCGAGGGGCAGAGGTCTGAAAATACTGCCTTTAGCAGTTGCGCATTAAGGCGCGTTGCCATAATGCCAAGCCAGTCTGAAGCGTCGCTTTCGGCATTGGGCGAAAGCGACTTGAGCGCTTGCTGATAAGTACGGGCAACGCCGCCGCCGCCTGCTACTAAAATTAGCTTTCTGGAATCATCTTCGCAGAGCCAGCTCCTAATAAGGCTTGAAAAGCCTTTAAGAAAATCTGTATCTGGCTTGTCAGGTGCTATAATGGAGCCCCCGACAGACAACACCTTAACCATATCTTTCCTCCTTAATAAATCTTTTATTGATAAAGCTTAGTAGATGCCCGCAGGTTGTGGAACACCCCAAAGGGAAGTGTAGGCGGTTACGCTTTCGGTTGCTTCTTCCCATATTCGCTGAAACGCAAAGGAGCGCGGGTATCCCACAATATTTGCGTTTTCTATCATTGGCTCTTGATTATTAAAGCCCCTAGAGAAGGCAACACGGTTGCCGTCAAGGTTTCCAAAATACCACTCAGGAGTTTCCGCGCCCCCGTATTCTGCCTTATATGGAACTCCTTTTGCCATTCCAAGGTCTACTGGAACCCAGCCAAAGCTTTCAACGTAGAACTCTGCCCACCAGTGCGGACTGCTTCTAAGGTTTGGATCAATAACAATGCCTGCTACAGGCACTGCAGGAATTCCTGAAGCCCTTGCCATTGCGCAAAAAAGAATTGCTAAGTCGTAGGAATCCCCTGTACCTGTTCTAAGGGCTTCAATGGGGCTTCTCGCACGGTCAGGGACGGTTCTAGGCCGTATGTTTTCAAGAAGCCATCCGTAGATTGCCTGCGCCTTTCTGTAAGGATTGGTGTTATTTGCGCCAGCAACAGAAGCAAGGGTGGCGGCAATTTGTGCAGCATCCGAAGGCACAAGGCTATCAGGCGCGGTATACGCCCTGTAAATAGTAGATGAAGCGTCGTACTGCGCAACTTGGCTTGCATCAATATCTGTAAGTATGTCGCAGTTTGTAAGCGTGAATGAATGGTTAATTGAAACTCTATTTTCGGTTTCTACATTTTCAAGCTGATGAATAATTGTTCCGCTGTAGTTTTCCATATATGGGTTGCGGGATGATGTTTGCAGTCGCACATTTTGCTGTGCTGCTGTCGTAAGCGGAATGGGAAGGCGCACTAAAATCTTTGAGCCGCTTGAAGCTTCAATATTTGTAAGTTGCACGTTTACAGAAATAAGGAAAACTCGCTGGTTTGCAAAAGTTTTTGTGCCGGGCATTTCTGTTATTGTAAAATCCACAGGAGAGCTCATTCCCTTGCCTGTTTGCACATAAAGAGGGCCTGAAGCCGCCCCATCAGGCACGTGCACGCGTATTTCATTATCGCTCCAAAGCTCATAGCCTAAGCTTAAATCATCTTGGGCAATAAGAGGCAGCGATAAGCCTTCTCTTTCTGTTCTGTAGTGCGAATTTGTTCCCCGCGTTTTTGTAAAAAGCACTGCGGAATTTTCTTGCATTGAGCCAAAATTAAGGCCGCGTATTGCAAGAACGCTGCCAATTTTTCCCTGCTGCGGGCTTATTTGCTGTATTGCTGGAGCTCCCCTTGCTGAGCTTAGCATTCGCGGAATGTTTTCTTCTTTAGAAAAAACAAGAGCATTGCTTGCTCCGTTTTCCGTGTGCACGCGGATAAGACCGTCAGAATAATTTTCAGGAACAATAATTTCTATAAGATTGTCGCTCCAACTTATTAGAGCGCTTGAAGAAAGCCTCGCCCCTGATACTTCAACCCAGCCTCTGTCACGCTCATCTCCAAATCCCTTTCCTTCTATTGAAAGGACTTCTCCGTCACTGATTACTTCGGGAAGAAGAGCCTGCAATGCAGGCGGTCTTTTAGCAAGGCTTGAAAAAACTGCCGCCGCCGCTGAAGCTAAAATAAGAAGCAAGATTATGCATAAAATCCTTGCAGTCCCTGAGCTTAAAAGAAGGAGTTTTAGCCTTTTGAACATCGGCTGCTTTTTAGTACTGATCCTGTCTTGCGTTTATAATATACTGTGCATTTCTTTGCATTTCAGCTGGAGTATAGGAAAAAATTTCCCGCTCGCTTTGTAGACGTTCTAGCTCTGTGCTAAAGCGTACCATTCTAGGGAGCTTTATTATAACGTACCCTTCATCAGGGAAAGAAAATATTTTCTTGTCTTGCGCAAACATTTTAGCTTGATTTATAAGGCTAAAATCCCTGTCTGCCTGCTCTGCAGCTGCAAGTGTATAGCCAGAAGCGCCATTTTGCGAAGGAGCAGGAACAAGCATGCTGTCTGAACTATTCTGCGTTGCTAGCCATGCGGCTGTATTGGGAACTCTGCCTTCCATTGTTTTTGCAACAAAAAAAGAGGGTACAAAGGCCGCAACCGCAAGCATTGCAGCAAGGGCAAAGTAAGGAATCCTTGCTGATTTTCTGCCGATCAACAAGCGCTCGTTGCCTTGCTCTGTAGCTGCCTTTTCTGTTGCAATTTCCCAGCGCGCTGAAAGCTTATCAAAAGAGCTTTCAAGAAATTCCCTAGATGTAAAATGATTGTCATCGTCTATTTTTTGCAACGCATTGCAAATACCCCTATATTGCCTTTCAAACACGCGGCATTTTTCGCAAGAAGCAAGATGCTCTTCTAGCATTTCTTTCCATGGAGGAGGTACTTCTCCGTCAACAAATGCAGAATAAAGGCTTTTGTCAGGGCATGTAGACATCATCACCTCCTATTAGCTTTGAAAGTCGTTCCCTCGCTCTAAAAACGCGAACCTTTACGTTTCCTTCGGTAATTCCAAGAACGCGCCCAATCTCTTTATAGTTTAGATCGCTATATTCTTTTAACTGCATAACAATTCTTAACTTTTCAGGAAGCTTTTCAAGCGCAGTCTTTACAATATTGACTGCATCTTCTTTAAGGAGCTCCGTTTCACCCGAATCCGTAGACTTTCGGTTTTCTTTTAGCGCCTTTTCGTATGCGCGCTTTTCCCTTGCCTTGCGCTTGGCATAGTTAAGGGATGCGTTCTTTACAACACGGATAAGCCAATACTTTGCATCATTAACAGAAGGAAAAGACATATCCTTTTCCGTCATTTTAATGAGCGCATCATGGCATAAATCTTCAGCCGCTTCTTTGTCCCCTGCAACCCTGTAGGCAACTTTAAAGATAACAGGCATTACCTCGTCATAAATTTCCTTAAAGTCCCTTTCATTGCAAGCTCTAAGCGGCTTCTTAACGTCAAACAAGCTAAGGCTCCGCCGGTTACAGGCTTTTGTACGCTGCAAGCTTCCATACTGTGCCATTAGGTCCATCCTCAAGCAAAACTCCTTCATCGGCAAGCCTATTTCTTATCTCGTCAGCTTTTGCCCAGTCTTTTATCCTTTTAGCGGCTGCTCGCTCCTCAACTAGGGCTTCAATTCTGCTTGCCTCTTTTGCAGAAAGTGTAGACGAATTACCGCCGCTTGCCTGTTCGTTAGCCTTTAGTCTTTTTTCAGCTTCAGCAATTATGTTAAGGCCAAGAACGCCATCCATCTCTTCTATAAGCTTAACCGCCTGCAAGGCGGGAATTAACCCAGAAAGGCCTTCCTTTACCGCAGCCTGAAGCTCCGAAAGGGCAAGCGGCGTGTTTAAGTCCTTTTCTAGCGCGGCACGGAAAGCTTTCAGGCGCGCGTTTGCCTTTTCGCAATACTCCGCAGAAGCCGCAGCGCCTTGTCCTTGCTCCATATTTGCAGCTTCAACAAGGCGGGCAACACGCGCAAGAAGGCTTTTGCGTGCGCTTTTTGCTCCGTCCATTGACTGCCAAGAAAACGTAAGCTGACTTCTGTAGTGTCCTCCGAGCAAAAAAAGCCTGTAGTCCAAGGCTTCGTAGCTAGCTTCAATTAGGCGGTCAAGTGTAAGAAAATCCCCAGAAGACTTAGACATTTTTTCCTTGTTCATAACCAAAAACTCGTTATGAAGCCACCAGTTTACCCACTTTTTCCCCGTAGCGCCTTCAGACTGAGCAATTTCGTTTGTGTGGTGAATGGGGATATGGTCAATGCCGCCCGTGTGAATGTCAAAGCTTTCGCCTAAATATTTCATGCTCATTGCGGAGCATTCTATGTGCCAACCTGGATACCCCCTTCCCCAAGGCGAATCCCACGTTAGCGCTTGGTTTTCAAACTTGCTCTTTGTAAACCATAGGGCAAAGTCAAAGGGGCTTTTCTTGTTTTGGTCGATATCAATCCTAGCGCCCGCCCTTAGGTCATCAAGGTTAAGTCCCGCAAGTTTTCCGTAGTCAGGGAAGGAGGAAACATCATAATAGAGGTTTCCCCCAGCGCTATATGTGTGCCCCCTCTCTTCAAGGCGCCTTATAAGAGCAATCATGTCATCAATATGCTCTGTAGCGCGGCAGACAATTTCAGGCTTTAGAATATTTAGTCTTTCAGTGTCGCGGAAAAAAGCATCCGTATAAAACTTGGCAATATCTAGCACGCTTTTGCCCTTTTCAGCAGCGCTTTTTGCCATTTTATCCTCGCCACTGTCGTCATCGCCTGTAAGGTGGCCAACATCGGTAATGTTCATCACGTGAGTAACCTTGTAGCCTAAAAAGCGCAACGTGCGGGCAAGGACATCTTGAAAAACGTAGGCGCGCAAGTTCCCGATGTGAGCATAATTGTATACGGTAGGGCCGCAGCCGTAAAAGGAGACCTCGCCGCTCTTTATGGGCACAAAAACTTCCATGCGGCGCCCCATTGTGTTGAACAGCGTAAGCGGCATAAATTCCTCCGTTTAAAAACTTAAAAGTCTTTTAATACAAAACTCCCGCGCTAGTGTATAGTTTCAACAAGACTTTTATAGGATAATTTACGCAAAATGATAGAAAATGGCAAGCAAAACGTAGGTGCAGCCTTTCCGTGCGCGGTGGCTGAAAATCGTATTATATATGGAAGAAAGTTGAGCGAATGCACCACATTTAAGGTGGGCGGTCCCGCAGACGTTTTCGCGGCTCCTTCTTCCATAAATGAGCTGCGGGACTTCCTCCTGTTTTTTATTAAAAATGGGCTTCCTATCTTTATGCTTGGGGCTGGCTCAAACGTACTTTTTTCCGACAAGGGTTTTCGGGGCGCTGTAGTTTCTACCCATCTTATTAACGCAGCCTATTTTGAGCGAGATAATACTGGGGTTTGCGGCAAAGCTTTCTTAAAATGCGAGGCGGGATGTCCAATGGATGCGGCGGTAGACCTTTCCATAAGCGAAGGCTTTTCTGGTCTTGAAAAATTTGCAGGGCTGCCAGGCACTGCAGCGGGTGCCGCCTTCATGAATGCGCGCTGCTACGGAGCGTCCGTTTCGGATGTTTTTGAAAGAGCGGAGTTCTTGCGTTTCCGCATTGAAGGCGGCGCCGTTAGCGTAACGAGTGAGCAAAAAGCCTTTGACGCAAAAGAATGGGGCTACAAGCGCTCCCCCTTCAATTATGAGGAAGAGAGCACGGCAAGCTCCTTTGGCTCATTTTTTCCTGGTAAAAGGGACTTTGCCGTGCTGACATCCGTGCTCTTTTCCCTTGATCGAGCAGAAAGGCTTAGCCTTTTGGACGAGGCCGCGCGATGCCGCAAGGATAGGGAAGAAAAGGGGCATTTTAGGCTGCCTTCCGCCGGCAGTATATTTAAGAACAACAAGGCGTTTGGCTTGCCCACTGGCGCGATTATTGACGCGACGGGGCTTCGCGGAATGCAAGAGGGCGACGCTATGATAGCGCCTTGGCACGGCAACATCATTGTAAACAAGGGAGGAGCCACCGCAGCCGACATCCGCCGCCTAATAGAAAGGACAGCCGCAATCGTTTTTGAAAGGACAGGCTTTGCGCTAGAGCGGGAAATTATTTTTGTAGGCGAGTGGGATTAAAAGCTTGGGAGCTGTGGTTAGTTGTTAGCTTTTAGCCGTGTGGGCGTATAAAGGAGCACACAAAAAGAAGCGGCTAGCCACTAAAGCTATGCTGTGTTACGGGCGACGCGGCTGTTGCGTCTAGTGAATCGCTTTCAACAACTTCAAGCGCTGCTGACGATTTCGCCATTCATCGCTTCTTGCGCTATTTTACACATAGACGTAGTTCCGCCGTCACCTTGGTTGTATCGCTATTACCATTGTCGATGTCCGCGCCCAACGTGCAGTTTATGCTGTAATCGTTTTACGTCTCTATATAGGCGTCCCACGATTGCAAGTCCGTTGCCGCGTAGACAATCTAATAGCATCATCTTGCATTTCGTAATTCACAGTAGGCGTGCTTCCGCCAGTGCCACCGCATTTGCAAGCATAAGGCACTATATGCGCTTATTTGCTTAAAATACAATAAGATAAGAGTGTTTTCTCATACATTTTACATCTTCTACCCATTGAATGATTCGATCTCAACATCTTCGTCAGATATGCATGTTAAACTTACAGGATTCTAGCATTTTTTTCTAAAAAATGCTTTGCCAAATCCCTCTTTATGATTTAAAATATGTCTATTTTTGATGTTGTGCTTTTTGGTAATTTGAAATCTGCGGAGGTGTAGAAAGGAGGGGCAATTTGAAGACACTGGAACAGGGTAATAAGGGCCAATTAGATCGCATATTGGACGCGATAGAGCGTGCCGGAAACAAGCTACCTGATCCAATCACATTGTTTTTAGGCTTGGCGGTTATTGTCGCCTTGGTTTCGT
>CAYYCW010000062.1:3779-8830 GCA_964470435.1 uncultured Treponemataceae bacterium | reverse complement strand
ATAAAGGTTTTGCAGACCTGCCCCTTACCACTTGGGTATGGCGCCTTGACGGGGAAGAGTGTAGCACGCCTCGCTTTTTTTTGCAAGGGGTTTTTATTAGCAGTGTAGACAGCTTCTCGCCCAGGAGATGTCCCCGCTTGGACTCGCGATGCAGTTGTGTTTGCAATTGCAACGAAGTTTCAAGCAAGCTTGCGCTGAGGAATTGCGGCGATTTTGAGGCTATTAGAACAGCTTCGTAAAAGTTATAATGCGCGGCACATGCTGATAATTTTGATAGTATTTGCCTCTTATATAACCTGATAAATAAAACAGTGCTTTATGTTAATGCACAGCGCTTCCGCTATAAAGGAGCTAAAAGCTTCCAAATCACTCTGCCCACTCAACGGATATAAGGCGGCTTTCAGCTTCTGGTATTTTGCATAGATTTGAGCAATCCTTTCTGTGGATAATAACGCCGCGCCCGCGCGAAACATAGCCAATTACAGCATCAGGAGGCTCAGGGTTGCAGCAACGGGCAAACTTTATAAGGTACTTTGTAGAGTTTTCTATCCTTATTTTAAGGGAGCGGCTAGAAAAGCTGATGCTAGCCTTTTCTGAACGCTCGCCGTCAGGCAAGGGGGTGTCGCTTTTTACGGTCAGGTTGTTTTCAGGCTTTGCGGCTTCCTTTTTGGTGGTGCGGTGTTCTTGCTTGCTTGCGTGCTCGCTTTCGTTAAGATATGCCCTAATCTTTTGCCTAGCCTTTGAAGTACGCGCACTGTTGTATTGGTTAACTGTGGGATGTGCTTGCGGGTGCGTGATAATCTCTATCACTTGGGTGTTTTTTAGTGGGCGCGAAAGGGGGATAATCGCACCGTCTGCCTTTGCAGCTGAAATTTTTTCGCCTATGGCGGAATGAATCGCGTAGGCAAAGTCAATCGCTGTGGAGCCTTCGGGAAGCTCTATAACGTCGCCCTTTGGCGTAAAGACAAAGATTGAGTTTCCTAAAATGTCACGCTTTAGCTCTGCAAGGAAGTCCTCGTCCGCAGCATGGCTTTCAACAAGCTCCTTCATCCTATTAATTACAGGAATGCTTTTTGCAGAAAACACTTCGCGACTTGCCCCGCGCTTGTAAAGCCAGTGACTTGCAATGCCGTTTTCAGCAAGCTTGTGCATGGCGGCAGTGCGTATTTGTATTTCAAGCGGGCGCCCCTCGCCGCAAATCACTGTGGTGTGCAAGCTCTGGTAGCCGTTGGGCTTTGGCATGGCGATGTAGTCCTTAAAGCGGCCTTCAAGGGGCTTCCATAGTGAGTGAATAATGCCCACCAGCAAATAGCATTCAGCCGCTGTGTCGCAAATAATGCGCACAGCAAGAAGGTCGTAAAGCTCGCTTGCGTCTTTTCCGCGCCGCTTCATTTTTTGGTAAATTGACCAAAAATGCTTTGCGCGAGAATATACTTCAACCTTAATGCTTGCCTTGCTTGCTTCTTCCTCTATTTTTTTAGCAGCACTTTCTAGAAAACTCGCGCGTTCGCTTTTTTTTGCGGCAACAAGGCGCTTAATGTAGTCAAAGACTTCCCTGTTGGAAAACTTAAGGCTTAAGTCTTCAAGCTCATCCTTAATTGCAGCAATGCCTAGCCTGTTTGCAAGCGGTGCCCAAATGTCAGCGGCCTCTTGCGCTAGGGCCTTTTGCTGCCCTTGCGGAAAAGAGGCAAGATGGCGCATTTTGTCCAGACGGTCTGCAAGACTTATCAGAATAACCCGCGCATCGTCAACTAGCGCGAAAAGCATTTTTCGCGCGGTTTCAGCTTGTTTTATTGTATGCGGCTTCATTTGCAGGGCGGAAAGCTGCCTCGCGCCTTCAATAAGGGATGCGGCTGCCTTTCCTAGCCTTGCACTTAAAGTTTCGCTTGCGATCGCCTCGCTGTCTATTCCGTGCAGGAAGGCAGCTGCTATTGTATCCGCGTCAAGGGAAAGACCTCCAAGTATTTCTGCCACGCGCATAAAGTGCAAGACAAACGGCTCGCCGCTTTCACGCGCCTCTTCACCCTTGCATTCGCAAAGCAATTCCCATGCGGCCGCTATCTTTTCGCGCTCTGCTAGAGAAAAATAGCTAAACTGCTCAAAAAAGCTATTGAGTAGTTTATTGTAATCGGCTTGTGTGATTTCATCCTCTGCCATAATTTTAAAATTAAGGGAGGATAAGCCTCCCTTCTACAACGCGCTTTTGACCTGCAAGGTCATTCGTTATAATTATATCGGAAAAGCCCGCTTCCTTAAAGTACACGGCGGCAGCATCAGCGTTGTATTCCCCCGCTTCAATTAAAAGAAAGCCTCCTGAAACAAGCGCCTTTGCCGCGTTAAATACGAGCGGCTTGATGAGTGAAAGGCCGTCATTGCCGCCGTCAAGGGCTAACAGAGGCTCCGAGCGCCCGTCAGCAAGAAGCTCTTTTACCTTTTTTGAAGGCACGTATGGCGGATTGGCGGTAATTATGTCCCAGCGGGTGCGAGGCTCATCGCCTTGAAAAGGTGGCTGCGGAATTCCTTCCCGCAAGTCGCAAGCAATCCAAGCGATTGGCGCGCATTCGCCCCTTGGTTTCAGTATTTGCTCTGCGTTCTTCTTTGCCACCGCTAGGGCTTTTTGGGAAATGTCCGCGCCCGCGATTAAGGCGGCCGGAAAGTCAAATTTTAGCGATATTGCAATGCAGCCAGAGCCTGTGCACACATCAAGAAGGCGGATGTCTGCCTGCTTTTTTTGCTGCAAAAACCCATTAAGTGCTGCTTCCGCCCTTTCAACAAGGATTTCCGTATCAGGCTTTGGAATAAGGACATCGCGGGATACTTCAAACTCATGCTTCCAAAAAAACTTTTTCCCTATTACATAGGCTACAGGAAGCCCTTGTGCGCGTAGCCCCGCCGCTTCAATAAAGGATTTTGCGTATTTTTTTTCTATTATATATTCAGGATGGGCTAAAAGCCATGAACGGCTAATGCGGGGCAAGGTCTCGCCACTTTCGCGCAACACGTGCTCAAGGATAAGCTCCGCGTCAAGGCGCGGCGTTTGAAAGCCAAGATCAGCGAATGCCTTGGCGGCATTAGACAATAGCTCGCCTAAGCGGCGCTCGCCATTGCCCGCATTTTCTGTTATCACTCCACAGTGATAACAGAGGCAACCCTGCCGTCCTTTGTGTATACCTTCATCGACGAGCTTGTGTCCTGCAGCTGCGTTGTTCCAATAAAGAACGCGTAATACCACGTTCCCTTAGGAAGTGGCAGGGTTAGCTCGTACTTTCCGCGCTCAAACTCCCGCATTTCATACATAAAGGGATCCCAGTTATTGAAAGTACCCGCAAGGCGTATTACCTCGCCGCTTTGGCCCTCATAAACAAAGCGTACAGATCTAGAGTCTACAGAAGAAGTGCGGTATATTCTCCACGGCTCAACTTGCACAACAGAAACCCTAGTGCCCGTGCTAAAGTCATAAACGCTTTGTGGGTTAAGTGGGTCAGCTGACCATAGCCCGTCGCGGACAATTCTGTAGCGTATTTCAGATGTTTCTTCAGGCACTTCCATAATGTAAAAAAGCGTGCTTTCAGCTCTTTGCGTTGTCCTTGCGCCAGAAGGATCTTGTGTCGCCCCTCTTTCGCCCCTTGGAAGAAGCCGCATAAAATTGTGCAAAACCGCGTAGCCTTCGTGCTCAAAGGCTATTGCCATGTGCCTAGCATCTCCGCTTGCGGTAAAGATAATGTTTCTTCCGCGCACAACGGGCGGCTGGGGCTCGCCAATTTCTGCTACAAGTCTTGTGTAACGCACTGAATCTATCTGTGCAGGTTCTGAAGCGGCAAAGATTCCCGCTATAGCAAAAGCTATGATAGACAAAGCAATAAAGAGGGACTTTGACATTGTATTTTCCTATACGTCAAGTATCGGCGCAAATATTATTTTTATTAGAGAAACACACTTATAAGTTCTTTAATTTAAAGTGAAATTGACTTGCGCCATAAAAGCATAATAAAAAAAGGCACAAGCTACAAGCTGGGAGTTGCAAGCTCTACGCTAAAAGCTAGTGGCTAATAGCTTTTTAACAAAAATTTGTGTAACTAGCGGCACTAATTGCGTTGTTCCCAGTAAGAAATAGATATGCTTACAGAAACTAGCTGAAAAAGAGGCGCTAATTTTACAGCGCTTGGAACGCCTTATCGTGTTTAAGTTGCACTCCTATCCTATGAGGTAAAGATAATGCGTCTTTTTTCCGATGATTATAAAAAATAAGATTTGAAGATAAACAGCTTTCAGTGTATAATGAGCTGCAGTTTAAGCGGGGAATCTTAAATCAATGCCTGGAATAGAAGAGCTTGAAAAGTTTAGGGAAGAGATTGCTTCTCTTGGAAATGAACGGAAGATTGTAGAAAAACGAGATGGTGTCTACGAAGAGCTTCCTCTTCCTGCGGAATCTCCTGCCGTTGCAGGCTTTTTCGCGGAACAAATGCCGCAGGAAGATACGGATAAAGCAAATGCAGATATAGATGTTTCGGATAGTGAAATAGAAAGCAAGGTTGAAATACCAGAGCCTGAAGATATTGATATTTCAGAGTTTGATGACTTAACCTCTACCCCTGACGATACGCAGAAAGCCGATACTCAGAAAGCTGACGGAGATTCATTTGAATCATCTGTGGAAGCATCTGAATCATCTATTGGTGACGAAATTTCTTCTATAATGTCCATGCTTGAAGGGTTTTCAGTAGATGATGAAGACAATAAGGCAAGCGAGCAAGAAACACAAGAACAAGAGCAAGAAATAGAAATAATAGATGAAGCCGGGGATTTTAGCTTTTCTAACCTCCAAGAAAGTGATGATGATGGCTTATATATTTCTGCTGATGATTTTGAAAACGAAAAGCTTGATGAAGAAACTCCAGCTTTTGCTGATATCACAGCTGAAGACAACACAGGGGAAGCACTTGATATCCAAGAAAGCGATGATGATGGCTTATATATTTCTGCTGATGATTTTGAAAACGAAAAGCTCGATGAAGAAACTCCAGCTTTTGCTGATCTCACTGCTGAAGACA
>CAYYCW010000062.1:0-3679 GCA_964470435.1 uncultured Treponemataceae bacterium | reverse complement strand
AACGAAAAGCTCGATGAAGAAACTCCAGCTTTTGCTGATCTCACTGCTGAAGACAACATAGAGGAAATGCCTTCTGTCCAGGAAAGCGTAAGCGACGACAGCACTGATAATTCCCTTGAGGTTGGCGACACTACAGAGGATAGTGCTGCTGAATCGGTTAACCTGGAAAGCATTGACCTGGAAACCATAGGCTTAGATAACCTTGATTGGGATAGTCTTGGCAACGGTGAAAGCTCCGACGGAGCTTCGGAGTTCTCTATGGATGTTGGGAGCTTGGAGGAAGAATTAGGCAGCTCGTCAACTGGGGAGCAAGCCGAAACGCTGTCAGTTGCCGTTGACGATGAAAGCGGCGACAACGAAGACTATGCAGCTGCAGACGGAGAACCCCAGGATAGCGAAAGCTTTGACTTTAGCTTTGATGAAAACTTGATTGACCCAAGCCATGATTATAGTTCTTCGCAAGCTGAAGTTCCAAACATTACAGATCTCTTGTCAGCTGCTGGCGGCAAGGCTACTGCAAAAAATCAAGAACCACTTCAGTTGTCAGAAGAAGAATACGAAAGCTTTCTTAGCATTCTTTTGCACTTTCCGCTTAACTTGCGAATCGCTGTAGAAGAATACCTTTCTAGCGATGAAGGCAGTAGCTCGCGGAAAATGGAGCTTATCCGCAGCATTCTTGCAGGGGCTTCATTAAGAAGAACTGCCTCAACGGTTAGCAATTATCTTAACAGGACAATTTATGTTCCAGCCAATTTTGAAAAAAAGACATACGAAGAATACAAGCTTGAAAAATCTTCCCTTAAGTATGTTCTTGCCAAGAGAGTGTTGCCTTTGGTTTCTATACTTGGCGTTGTTATAATTATTGCAGCTTGTGCTGTTTTTCTTTCCTATCATTTCATTTATAGGCCACTTTATGCAGATAGTCTTTACAAGCGCGGGTTTATGGCATTGCAGGATGAACACTACGCCCAGGCTGATGATTTTTTTGAAAGGGCTGTTAGCGTATGGGACAAAAAAAGCTGGTACTTTGCATACGCGCGCGCCTATAGAGAGAAAAATCAGTACATAGCGGCAGAAAACATATATATTCGCCTTCTTGACCGCTGGAACAATGACCTTAAAGGCGGCCTTGAATACGCGGAAATGCTTTTATTCGACTTGCGCAACTTTGAGCGCGCTGAAACTGTGCTGAGAAGGCGCGTGCTAGACTTTCACCCAAGCAACCTTGACGCTATGCTTCTTTTAGGAGATGTGTTTTTGGAGTGGGCTGAAGAAGATCCTGAAAAGTATGAGCAAGCTCGCCTTCAGTATGCCACAGCCATCGATCTTTATGGGCGCAAGGACTCTGCCCTTTTGCGCATGATGCGCTATTTTATCCGCACGGATAATCTTGCAGAGGTTTTGCCTCTTAAAGAGCACTTTATGAACAAGCGCAAAAAAATAGGTGCTGCTGACCTTTTCGAGCTTGGCGGCTATCTTCTTGAAAAGCTCTATATGCCTAAGGCTGATGATCCCGAACACCTTATCGCTGCTATAGCAGACTTGCGCGCAATACTTGAGCGAGGTCTTGCTGCTGATTCTTCCATTCCTGAAGGTCATTACAACATGGGGCGCTTTTGGATTTACAATTATGCGCCTGCAACAGCTGCAGGCTTTCTTAATAACGCAATTAACCTTTTTGCTTCTGAAAGGCAGATGCCTGCAAAGCGTATTCTAACCTATGTGGATTCATTCCGCTTGCTTGGCGAAATACGCGCTTCGAGCATGGAGTATATAAACGCGCAAGAGCTTTATGCGTCAGGAATTTCCCTTTACGAAGACAGGAAACAGCTGCTTTCCTTGCCTCAGGATGAGCGAATTGGAAAGCTTTATGCAAATTATGCTGACATAGATTACTTTATTACAAACGACTGGGATTCTGCCCTTGCCAATTACAGCAAGGCAGCTTCTGAACTATACGATACTCCTTCTGTGCGCTATAGGATGGGCTATATTTACTATCAGGGCGGGGATTACGGCTCTGCCTTGCCGCAGTTTGTAAAAAGCTATGACGAGGACAGCGGCAACAGTAGTCTGCTTTTTGCGCTCGGCAACACCCTTTCCAAGCGTGGAAGCTGGAATGCCGCGCGCGGCTACTATGAGCGCCTTATGGAAATATCAAACACGGAGCGTGCGCTTAAAGGCATTCTTTCGCCTCAGGATAGGGTGGACCACAGCGAGTTTGTAGAGCAATATATGCATTCAGCGAACAATTTAGGGGTAACGCTTTTTAACATTGCAGGACAGGGCGGTGACACCTCTTTGCGCGGCAGGGCGTATTCCCTATTTACTGAGTCTGCTAGGGCATGGGACGCGCTTACTAGAAACCCTGACACAGCGATTCGTGCTGAAGGCTCAAACCTTGCATATATTAATATGC
Organism: uncultured Treponemataceae bacterium; assembly: GCA_964470435.1. Classification (GTDB taxonomy): domain Bacteria; phylum Spirochaetota; class Spirochaetia; order Treponematales; family Treponemataceae; genus Avitreponema. The sequence goes on along the minus strand of CAYYCW010000062.1, from coordinate 1,260 downwards.
AAAGCATAAGCGCAGCAGCGAATAGCGTTTCTCCTGAAATTTATACCGATATTCCTAAGACCCTTGCAGGGGAAGGATCCCTTCAAAGCCGTGTTCACTAATAAGCGCTTGCATAAAGGCTGCATGGTAAATTGCATGATGTGTTCTGGCAAATAGGTATAGCCCGACAATCCCCCGCAAGTACGGCTTTGGCGAGGCTGATGCGTGCCAGATGCTGCTTAGGCGGCAGAATTAAGCTGGCAGTGACAGAAGGCGACACAATACGCATCCTCACCAAGGAGGACGGGGTTTTTCATTCAGGTATGCTGCAAAGCCCGTAAAACCCGGATACCACTTTTCGCGTCAAGGCAGGCGGGCTCTGTGGCAGCTATTCAGCCATCCTAACCTGCGAATAGCCGTTCCAGGCACAGAAAGCGTGAACGCCTTTCGCCTTTTAATGTTTGCCAACGTATTGTGTTGCGGCTCAATATTGATGGCAACCATGTCCTCCGCGCAAATGCCGCCCCAAGCCATCATCATGATATCCACAGTGTCATCCTAGTTGTAAGTGGCGATCATGTAGGCTGGCATAGGGAAAAGATAGGGCTTTACGCCAAAGCTTTTTGCCATTTTCATCTCCTTATAAAGGCTAAAAGTTTGCAAGGCTAGCCGCCTTGATAATGCAAATATAAGAAGATTGCCTGAATAAGGTAAATGTGAAAAAAGCGGCGGAGGGTAGCGTTTAGGCAAACTTCCCTCTCAGCTTGCTGGCTACCTCTTGCTTGTACCACAGGTTGGGTGGCATAGTCAAATGGATAAGCAGATACAGCGCAGCAATCCCTGCTGCTATTTTTGGTCTGCTTGTAGGCTAAAATCCTCCATTAAAATGGAGTAATGGCTAACTCCTTAGCTTAAAGCCTTCTGTTATGCTTACAAGCGCTCCAATAGCTGTGCTGTTTGAGCTGCTGTCCACTTCTATTTTGCCTAAGGCTTCGCTTATAGCCTCCGATGCGCTGGCGATTGAGGCGGAGCGCTCCTTAACCGTTTGCGAAGCCTCCTGAAGGCGTCTAACCTCCTTGAGTATAACCACAGCTCCCCCGTTCATCTCCAGTGCGCCGCTCATTATTTGCGCAGTGATGTTTTCTATGTCGTGCAAGCCTTCAAGCACTTGGCGGCTGCCCGCGCTTTGTTCGCTCATGGAAAAGTTAATTTCCCCTACAAGAGAGGTAACCGCGCTAATCTTTGAAACAACAGAATCAAAGGATGAGTCTGCAAGGCTTG
>CAYYCW010000061.1:0-8845 GCA_964470435.1 uncultured Treponemataceae bacterium | reverse complement strand
CAAAATTACCCAAAAATTCCTTTAACCTTCCCTTGACACGATCTTGACTTTTGCGCTAGACTTCAAGCCCATGCGAACAGCTACACAGCTACAAACGCCGCGCTAGCTCATCTCAAGCTGCTGCTTTAATTAAAAACCGTAAGCAAAAGGCAAGGGGGCGTGCCCTGCTTGCTTTTTTTTATGCCCAATCAATACCGACCCGCCTTTAGGCGGGCGACTAATAAGGAGAATTTTAGCGCTTTCCGGGCAAGACGGGAATGAGTCCTCTTGCATCGCTTTTAGGGTTGCCCGTTAAGGGCAAAACACAATTTCAATTTAAGGAGATTTTATGAAAAAGAAAATTGCTTTAGCTGCCGCATTGATTGCCTTTGCTGCTGTTGCAGCATTTGCCGAAGTTGGAACGTACATTAAAGGCGCGGTGGGCTACGGCTACCGCTGGGGAATGGACTGGACATCGACTGCTTATGGGGTAACCTATGACTGGAGCTATCTGATAAGGCTTCAAGGCTATGACTATTCAGGAATCGAAAACCACCTTTTTATAGTTGTCCCCACCTTTGGCATTGAGCCCTGGCGCGGCAACTCTAATGCCTTTTTGCGCGGTATTTCGCTTGAGCTTTCGCTAGGACTAGGCTTTGGCAAGGCTTCGACCTCTCTCTCGGTTTTGGGTTTAAGCGTTACAGAAGACCATGGAGCCTCATTTATAATAGAGCCCAGAATTATGGCTGTTTACACCCACCGCGCAGGAATGATCGCGCCCTACCTTGGCGTAGGCGTTTCCGTGCCCATTGCAATTATCCCAGAGTTTGGCGGCAATGACTACAACGGGTATATCTCTGGGGTTTATATGGAAACTCCCGCCTTCCAAGTAGGCATTAACGGCAATGTCATGGCAGGTCTTGGCTTTCAGGTTACGCCAAGCGTCATGCCCTTCATTGAAGCCGACTTTGGCTTTGGCACGGACATGCGCATAGACGGCCGCATAGGGCTCGCCTACAGGTTTGGAATGTAACATTCAGCTCTTAGCTACTAGCCGTTAGCTATTAGGCACTGGGTAAAGCAAGAAGAGTTCTAAAAGAGAATGCTTCTTGCTAAGCCCTAACGCTACAGGCTAGTAGCTATAAGCTAAGAGCTATTTTCCCCGCCCCTTTTCCCTCGCAAGCGAAAGTGCTTCCTTGCCAGAAATATGCTCAATTGTTAGAGTAAACATGCAAAGCGCGTTCCAGTCTTTTTGTATTTCGCGGTTTCTGTTTTCCGCACTGTCATTTGGGGCATACCGCAGCGCGAGCTTGGTTATTGTTTCAAGCTTTTCAGCATCATCTTCTATAATTCTAATTGTGCCAAAGACAATAACGCTTCTAAAACGCGTTGTGTATTTTTCGGGCACAACATCATCCTTGTCTATTACGCAAAATGAAGCTTTAGGGCATCTTTTAATTGCGTCAATCTTGTGACCCTCTTTTGCGCAGTGAAAGATAATTTCATCCTCGCTATAAAAATAGCTTAAAGGAACAGCATATGGATAGCCGCCGTCGCCTAAAATAGCAAGCACGCCAGAGGTTCCGCGCTGCATAACCTCATCGCATTCCGCCCTGGTAAGCGCTTGCTTCGCCCTTCTCATTTCCCTAAACATGAAGATGAACTCCTTTAGGCGTGAGTATGCGCCAAGAGTGAGCTTTTAGCAAGACTCAAAGAGTGAGAAGGAAAAACCGCTTTCATTGCAAAAATTGAGCCAATTTATGATGAGTGCGTGCGCCGATTTTTGCGCCAATTGCATCGCTTCCCGCCTAAACCGATAGAAGCTTGCGCTGCGAGTTCTTCTCGTAAGGAAGCTCTTAGCCTGGAAGCATGCCCAAAATTACAGCTATTGACTTTAGGCTAAGGGTTTTTTAGCATAGGCTTTATGACAGGTTTTGGAGAGGGCTCATTCCCGCTTGACGACTATATAAGAAAAATTAAGGATTTTCCGCACAAAGGCATTCTATTTTATGATATAACTAGCGTGATAGTTTCTCCTGTAGCGTTCAAATGGTGCATGGAGCAAATGGAGCAAAGGTATAAGGATGAAAAGATAGACGCTGTGGCGGCTGTAGAAGCGCGCGGCTTTGTGTTTGCAGCCCCCTTTGCCCTTTCAAGGGGGCTTCCTCTTATTTTAATACGAAAAAAGGGAAAGCTGCCCGGCGAGGTTTATTCGTGTTCCTATGAGCTTGAATACGGAAACGCTACCCTTGAAGTACACAAGGCGGATGTCCCTAAAGGCGGGCGCGTGCTTATAATAGATGACCTAATTGCTACAGGAGGCACGCTAGGCGCCGCGCGCAATGTGCTTGAACAGGGCGGTGCCTCTGTTTTAGGCTACTTTGGTATCATAGGCCTTCCCTCACTTAATTATTCTAACGCGCTTGAAGGAATTCCCGTTACAACCCTTATTGAATATAGCGGAGCGTAAACTCCTCTTTGACTAACTCTTTCTTACTTAACAGTTCTAGCCTTTTCAGGCGTTTTCTGCGGGGTTCTTGACGCACTAAAGCAGACATAGTGGTAAAAGCTTGAGCGGTAGACAGCACTACCCTAGTCTTTAGAGCATATAACACCTCCATTGCTTTTGTAACTAAATGTCTTTATTTTATTATTAAAATTAGTATGAAGTATCTTTTGTTTTTTCTTATTGCTCTAACTATTCTTCCAACATGCGAGGCTGCACCTTCGTCTCAAGCTTCCAGAAGGGAGCCGGAAAACCTTGCTATTTTGCGTAGTGCCTATCCCGATGTTTCTTTTAGCGCTTCCTATGACACTTCGGTTTCTGATTGGAAAATTACTGTAACAGTACCTGAAGGAGCATCTTCAAGATCGAGGGAGTTTTACTGGAGCGAAGGCAAGATGCTTCCTCAAGAGCAGCTAAATAATAGCGATAACTACTGGCAGCTCATGTACAGGTACAATAGCGAAACACCTGATCCTGCAAACTTTACAGAAGAGGATATAGAGCGCATAAGGCAGTTTAGCTCTCCTGAAAACAGGCGAAACGGGCCTTCATCGCCTCAGTTTTTTTATGACCTGCTCTATGACTGCACAAGCAAAGAGAGGGTTGAAAGACATATTGTGCAAATTTCTTTTCTTGGCAAAAGAAGCCGAGTCCACGAAAGAATTACAGGCCCGCTTAAAAAGGTTGAATCTGAAATTCTTGCGGCGGCACGCTCAAATAGGGATATAAGGAATTTTTTGGACACACTTGCAAGCGCGGATTCCTATAACTGGAGGGAAATAAGGGATTCAGGTAACCGATCTTTTCACAGCATTGGAATAGCCATTGATGTGCTTCCCGTGGGGTGGCAGTCCAAGCACATTTACTGGTCATGGCAGCGCGACATTGATCCTGACAGATGGATGCTCTTTCCGCTACACAGGCGCTGGATGCCTCCTAAAGAAGTTATTCGCATTTTTGAGCGCAATGGCTTTATCTGGGGCGGCAACTGGATTATTTGGGATAACATGCACTTTGAATACCGCCCAGAAGTTATCCTTTTTACAGCTGGCAGCTTATAGCTTATTTTACTCTTTACATCCTTTGCTTTTTTTGCTAAAGTCTCAACCCTAAAGGTGGTAGATATGTCCCGTATATGTGAATGTTGCGGCAAGGGCCCAATGACTGGCAATAGGGTTAGCAAGGCGTATAACCACACTCGCCGCGTGTGGAAGCCCAACCTTATCAAGGTAAAAACAGAAATCAATGGAACAACACGAACTGTAAAGATTTGCACAAGCTGCTTGAGGAGCGGCCTTGTTGTAAAGAAGGTTTCAGTTAAAAAGGCAGATAGAAGAGAAGCCCCTCAAGGTGCTGCTTCTTGATGACGCATTGAGTCCTATAGCGCTACAGGTATTTTAAGTCCGTCAAAGGCGGGAGCAAGGTGTATGTTTTTGCCGTATTCCGCTATTTTTTCCTTTTGAATGCGCTCGCACAAGCTGCAAAGTTCCGTGTGTAGGCAATCATGGTTTATATGTGTAAGCCAAATATTTTCCGCGCCTGTCCGCGCTCCATTTTCCGCCGCTTGCTCAAAGTTAAAGTGCGTGGGATGCGCGTCAAGCCTTAGCCCGTCTATGACAAGGTTTTTAATGCCGCGTAAAAGCTCAAGCGCTTGGTCTGGCAGCCCGTTACAGTCTGTAAGGTATGCTGTATCCCCAAAGCGCCAGCCCGTTGTTTTAAGCACTCCATGATCAAGCGGTATGGGGATAATCTTTACGCCAGCAATAAAAAGGGGCTCTCCCCATTCAATGATCTCTAGATTGAATTTAGGCTTTCCGCCCCCTTCTTGCGTTTGCTTGAAAGCATAGCTAAAGCGCTCCTTGATGTCTTCTATGCATTGCGCGTTAGAAAAGACCGAAAGCTCACTCTTGAATGAAAATATGCGCAAATCATCCATTCCGTGGATATGGTCAGCGTGCGAATGCGTAACAAGGACAGCGTCAAGGCGGGAAATCTTTGCTCGAAGTGCCTGCATTCTAAAGTCAGGGCCAGCGTCAATTAAAATCATCACGTTGCCGAAGCCTTGGCTATCCGCCTCGCTTGAGCGTAAGACAGCTGAAGCGCGCATCCTTTTATCAGCAGGATCTTCAGACAAACACACCCTGCACCCGCAAGAGATAACGGGCACGCCAGTGCTTGTCCCTGAGCCAAGTATTTCTAAAACCATGTCTTTAAGAATAACCCCTAGAAGAGCAGATTTCAAGGTTTATGTATTAGGGCGCAATGGCCGAAAATTAAGGCAGTTTAGGGATTTAGCTTAAAGACGTATGCTTAGGTTTTATAAAGAAAAAAGCAAGGCAATAGCCTTTTTTTTGCATTTTGCTTGCGCGTTTTTTGCGCTTTATGCTTTTACTTGCCTTGCAAGCTGCATGGAATCACGCGGCAGCGGACAAGGCACAATAGGCTCCTCTTTGGATAGAGGCTCAACTCTTTCTACAACATGGCTTTATTTTGATGTTGACGGCAGCTTGGTTGCGGCAGATAAACCTTCTGCAATTCCACAAAAGGATTTTACACCATGGACAGAAGCTTTAGCCGTTATGGATGCAGGTATCGCTAAAGGCGTCCCCGTTTTGCTTGTAAACAAAAAGGGTGTTCTTTCTGCTGAAAGTGCATTGCAAGCTTTAGCTAAGCCTTCAGTTACGAATGCACTTTCTACCCTTTTTAGGCTTTCGCCCTCTTCTGAAAGAGCGATATCCTTTCCTTCTGAAAAAGAGCTTGCATCAGGGACAGCGGCAGGCTTTGCTTTTGAAGACGGCAAGGCCTTTGTGCGCTTTTACAGGAACATTGTGTTTAATAACGACACTTCCCCGCAGCCTGTAGCTCTTTTCCTTTGTGGTGATGCCCCTTATTTTCCGCTTACAAGAGCTGTAACACCTTCTGATTTTGGCGCGAAAAAGGACGCGCAGTTTGTCTCCCTTGCTTACACAAAAGGCAGCGAGCCTTGGGTAGCTTCATTCAAAAGCAGAGCTGGTGCGTCAAATGCAAGCGGCGTTTCGTTTGAATATTTTGCCTTTTCATCCTTGCCGCATTCTGAAAGCTTTTCTTCGCGAAGCCTTTTAACAAATGAATTTCAATCCTTGTCTGTAGCGTCCAGCACAGAAAACCTGCCTAAAGCGTTTGCGAAAATCCTTGATTCAATCCCAATATCATATAGCGTTTCTATTCAGGTTGCAGGCGAAGGATTCCCCGCAAGCAGCCTTTTTTCACGGAGCGGGCAGGGAGATGAGCTTTCCGCATGGGGCTTTGTGTATAGCGGAAATGCTGCGGTTTTGTTTGCTGACGGAACCTTCTACTTTAGCCCGCAAGCAGAAAACGGAGCTGTAAAATCGCTTAGCTTGCCTCGCCTTAACGGAGGCTACACCTATACCGCCTTTGTGTTTTCAGAGGAAGTGATTTTAGCGGGCTGGGAAGAGCGGCGCTTTTACGAAACAGGCAGAAGCGGCATTATCGCCATTAAAGTCCCAGAAGGCTTTTTTAGATAGCTTGCGCTTTTGCTCAATATGAAAGCAAAATCAAAGCGAAACAGAGCGGCTTTGTGTTTTCTCTTTTAGGTAGAGCGTAAACTCATCAAGCGGCATAGATTTTTGCTCGCCATCCCTAAAGCGCGCAGACACCGCGCCTGACTCTAGCTCCTTTTGCCCCACAACAAGCTGATACGGAATTTTACGCGCTTGGTATTTTCGGATTTTAGCGTTCATTCTGTCGTTTGCGGTGTCTGCAAATACGCGGAAACCAGCCTCATCTAGCCTTGCGGCAACCTCTTTAGCGTATTCGTTAAAGGCAGGCGCAACGGGAATAACTGCCGCCTGCCAAGGCGAAAGCCAAGGCGGGAAGGCGCCTGCGTAATTCTCAATTAAAATGCCTATAAAGCGTTCTAAAGAGCCCAAAGCTGCCCTGTGAAGCATAACGGGCGTGTGCCTTTCATCATCCTCGCCCACGTATTCCGCATTGAGACGATCCTTTGAAGGAAGCTGGTAGTCAACCTGTATTGTGCCGCACTGCCACTGCCGCCCTAAAGCGTCCACAAGGGTAAACTCAAGCTTAGGCCCGTAAAAGGCTCCCTCGCCTGGCGAAATCTCGTATTGAAGTCCAGCCTCCTTGCAAGCGTCTTCAAGGGCTTTTTCCGCGCGGTCCCAGTCCTCGTCTGTGCCAACGCGCACCTCAGGCCGCGTTGAAAACTTTACAAGCGTTGCCTCTGGATTAAAGCCAAAGTCGCTATACATTTTGCTTAGAAGGCGGCAAAACTTTGCAACCTCAAAAGGGATTTGCTCTTCTGTGCAAAAAATGTGCGCGTCGTCCTGCACAAAGCCGCGTATGCGCATAATGCCGTGCAGCGACCCCGAAGGCTCATTACGCGTGCAAGAGCCAAATTCTGCAATCCTAATAGGCAGGTCGCGGTAGCTCCTTGTTCCCTGCTTAAAAAGCTCAACATGGCCAGGACAATTCATAGGCTTTAGCGCGAAAAGGCGCTTTTCGCTTTCCGTTATAAACATGTTCTCTCTGTACTTTGCCCAGTGACCGGAGCGCTCCCACAAGGATTGTGGCATAACAAAGGGCGTGTTTACCTCAACGTAGCCGTCCTTGCGTATTTCCTCGCGCACATAATCAGTTACAATTCTATACAAGGTCCAGCCGTCAGGATGCCAGAAAATCTGGCCTGGGTTTTCAGGATCGATGTGGAACAAGTCAAGTTCACGGCCTAGCCTTCTGTGGTCACGCCGCTCCGCCTCTTCTAGCCGCTTTAGGTAGGCCTTTAGCTCGTCAGGCTTTTCCCAAGCAGTGCCATAAATGCGGGTAAGCATTTCTCGCTTTTCGTCCCCGCGCCAATACGCGCCCGCAATGTTCATCAGCTTAAAAGATTGCGCGTTTATCTCTTTAGAGGATGAGACATGAGGGCCGCGGCAAAGGTCGGTAAATTCGCCGCACTTGTAAACGGAAATAACAGCATCCTCTGGCAAGCTGTTTATTAACTCTGTCTTAAAAGGCTCATCAGCAAACATTTGGAGCGCTTCCTCGCGGCTTACCTCGCGCCGCTCAAAGGCAACGTTTTCTGAAGCTATCTTTCGCATTTCCTTTTCTATTATAGGAATATCCTCATTTGTAATTGCTTTAGGAAAGAGAAAGTCGTAGTAAAACCCATCGGCGATTGCAGGACCGATAGCTACCTTTGTACCGGGGAAAAGCCTTGTAACCGCTGCCGCAAGAATATGCGCCGTGCTATGCCTAATTAGCGCTAGCCGCTCATTTTTTTCTGATAAACCTGTCTGCATAGTTTTTGAGCATAGCTCCTATGTGGAAAAGGGTCAAGCTATCAGAGAGCAAACAGCCCTACCCTACAAATTACCTGAATATGGCAGATAGTTTATGTGGTCCTCAATAAACTGCCAGTCGGGATTGCCGTAAGATGTTGCAGGGAGCTTGATTTTCATATTTTTCAACCGCGTTTGACTGCATTTTAGCCCATAATTATTGCACCATGTTTACGATTGGTGCCCTATCTTTTTACTTTTCAAAACCGTATCCTTAAAGTATCCAAAAAACGTTTCCTTGTCTTTTAGATGCGGCTTATGCGCTGCAAACACCATTACAATAATTCGACCGTAGGCATAGCGATATCCTCCTTGAATATTAAACTTAGCGGTTTGCTGCGCACTTTTCTTCTATGCAAGAATAGCCCCTGATTGACAAACTGTAGCCAATGAAAGGCTTGACCCACAGCCGTCTGCGCTTTAAATAAAAAATGCGACTTGGGAAAGGTGCAGGGATTGCAGGCAGGTTTAATTACCCTGTGAAAGGATGGCTGAGATGAAGTCTGCCGCAGCGGACATGACGGAGTTATCCTCTTCGCAGACGGCGGCGTAGTCTACTGAGGAAAGATATGCGGCAAGCTCTTCTTCACTCATCTTCTTGGAGTTGATTATGGCGGCACAAAGCTCGGCGAGGAGCTGCTCTGCGCGTTCGGTATTGTACGGGTTATGCCCCTTGCCGCAACACAGAACACACTGCGCAAAGTCTTTGCAAAAGCTGTATGCCGAAAACTTAAGCGGCACTGTGATGTCTTTATCGCCCTGAAATATTATGGCGGGAACGCCGCTCTTTTTGAGTGCCTTTGATGCGCGCATATTTGCGTGCCTGCCTACATATAGCCTTGCGAACGCTCTTAAAAAGGGGCGAACAGCAGCCGTGATCGGGCGGAAAATTGCAGGCACTATAAGGTTGCAGACTATAAGTGAGGGAGTTTCAGGCGCGGCAAACGCAATGGCCCCGTCTGCCTTGCAAAGCGCCGCGGCGACAGCGAGGCGTAGCCGCCCATGCTGT
>CAYYCW010000060.1:0-8885 GCA_964470435.1 uncultured Treponemataceae bacterium | reverse complement strand
CGTTGGAAAGGATAAAGCCAATGCTCTTGCGGATAGAAACTGAATCGTCAACAGCTAAAATCTTTTTCATAATTGCCCGTCCTTAAATTATTTAAGCCGCGCGGCCGCGGCAATCGCGCTCGATGCAATATCCTTCAAGGGGACAATCTGGTCAACGCCCCCTAACTTAACCGCTTCTGCGGGCATTCCGTACACAATGCAGGTAGCTTCGTCCTGCGCAATCGTGTAAGAGCCCGAGTCGTGCATTTCCTTCATGCCCTTTGCCCCATCATCGCCCATGCCCGTCATGATAACGCCTACAGCATTCTTGCCGGCATACCTTGACGCGGAGCGGAAAAGCACGTCAACTGATGGCCTGTGCCTTGAAACAAGCGGACCGTCCTTTACTTCCACATAATAACGCGCCCCGCTCCGCTTTAAAAGCGTGTGCTTGTTGCCCGGCGCGATTAAAGCCTGCCCGCGCATTACAGTATCGCCATCGGAGGCTTCCTTTACGCTAATCTTGCAAAGCCCGTTTAGTCTGTTTGCAAACGACGTTGTAAAATGCTCTGGCATGTGCTGCACAATCACAATGCCCGGAGCGTCTACAGGCATAGCCTGCAAAACCTCCCGCAGGGCTTCCGTGCCGCCAGTGCTTGCTCCTATTATAATGAGCTTTTCAGTTGTTTCCAATGTGCTGCACGAGCCCGCGGGTAGCATCACGTCGGCGGAAAGCTTAGGCTGTATTTCGTAAGACAAGGGCTTTTCATCATAGCCCGCTGTAATGTTGTCAAAGTTTGCCGCGCCGCCCATCGATATTCCAATCATCTTGTTAAGTTTAGGCGCTGCATAATAAGCGCCCTTTACGGCATCGCAAATTCTAATTCTAGATTCGTGCAAAAACTGCTTGGCGCTCAGCTGCGGTTTTAGAATCATTTCGATGGCGCCGTATTCAAGAGCCTTTGCTGCGTTTTCGCTGCCTGCCTCCACTTTGGAAGAACAAATCACAACAGGAATGGGGTCGCCTGACTCGTTTAGGCGGCGCAAAAAGGTAAGACCGTCCATGCGCGGCATTTCAACGTCGAGCGTGATAACGTCAGGCCTGTTCGCCTGTATTTTCCTAACAGCGAAAATAGGGTCCTGCGCCGTGCCTATTACCTCAATTTCGGGATCGGAGCTTAAAATGTCGGTAAGCGCCTGCCGCACAACGGCGGAATCATCTATTATCAATACCTTAATCATAACTCCCCATCATTACACCCGCTGGAACGTCGTAGGAGCGACATTTTGCAGCGGAAGATTCATGCCAAAAATGGTTTCAGAATGCCCAAGGAACAGGTAGCCTCCAACCTCAAGGAAATTAAGGAACTTGCGAATTACAGCCTCTTGAGTGGGCTTGTCAAAGTAAATCAGCACGTTGCGGCAAAAGATAATCTGGAATGTTTCACGAAAGTCAAAATCATCGTCCATAAAGTTAAGGCGAGCAAAGGTAACATTGTTTCGCACTTGAGGCTTTACCCTTATGCGGTTATCGTCTTGCTTTTTGCTGCGAAGAAAATAGCGGCGCTTCATGTCAATAGGAAGGCTTTTTATGGAATCCATTTGGTAAACCGCCTCCGCCGCGCTGTTCAAAACCTTTGTGGAAACGTCAGTTGCAAGCACGGAATAGCCATCTATCTTTCCGGGATTTTTTCGCATAAACTCTTGCATTACAATAGAAAGCGTGTAAGGCTCCTCCCCTGTAGAGCAGCCTGCGCTCCATATTTTAATAAAGCGCTTGCCTGACTGCACAAGCGCGGGGAGCGCGGCGTCTAGCATGTAGTCAAAGTGCCCCGACTCACGGAAGAACTCGGTTAAGTTAGTAGTTACCGCATCAATCATGTGGATAAGCTCTTCGTTGTTGGGCTTTCCCTTGCCAAAAGCGTAGTCAATATATTCCTTGTATGTCGGAATGTTCAGAGCGCGAAGCCGCCGGGCAATACGCGCTTGCAGCATTGTTTGCTTAGCATCGGGCATTTTAATGCCTACGTTTTTTTCTATGTAAGAAGCGATTTTCTTAAAATCGCCGTAAGACATTGAGGATTCCACAGTTTCTTCTTACCGCCTTTTCGCGCCTTTAAGCGGATTTCGCCTTCACCACATCAGAAAGTTTGAATACATCGAGTATCAGCGCCACTGAACCATCTCCTAAAAGCGTTGCCCCCGAAAGTCCCTTTACGTTCTTGTAGAGGTCGCCAAGCGGCTTTATTACAGTCTGGTGGTTTCCGATTACACGGTCAACCACAAGCCCCAGCTTGGAGTCTTGGTCGGTTACAACAACAACCTGCCTGCCTGCAGGCTCATCGCCTTCAATTTCAAACCAGCGGCGCAGGTCCACAAAGGGGAGCATTTGCCCGCGCGAGGCGATGTGGGAGCAAACCTTCCCCTCCTCGTCATTTTCGGGGTTAAACTCAAGGCATTCGTCAACGTTTGTAAGCGGAATTACATAGTCGTTGTCGCCGATTTGCACGCGCATTCCCTCTATGATGGCAAGCGTAAGCGGGATTTTAAGGATAAAAGAGCTTCCCTCTCCTGGCCTTGACTCCACGGCAACAGTGCCGCCAATAGAGGCGATGTCTTTCTTTACAACGTCAAGGCCCACGCCGCGCCCAGAAACTGAGGTTGCAGTTTCCGCAGTTGAAAAGCCTGGCTGGAATATCAAGCTGTATATTTCCGAGTCAGATAGAACGTCTGTCGGCTGTACAAGCCCGCGGGAAACAGCCTTTTGAAACACCTTCTCTCTGTTAATGCCCGCACCGTTATCAGAAACCGAAACCACTACAAAGGCTCCCGCGTGGCTTGCAGAAAGCCGAATAATGCCTGTTGAATTCTTTCCGGCGGCTGCCCTAGCTTCAGGCGATTCAACACCGTGGTCCGCCGAATTGCGGATAAGGTGAATAAGCGGGTCATTTAGCTTTTCTATAACGGTTTTATCAAGCTCCGTTTCAGCACCTTCTGTTACAAGCTCTATGTTCTTGTGCAAGTCGCTTGCCAAGTCATGGACAGTGCGGCGGAAGCGGGAAAACATTGTGCCAATGGGGAGCATCCGCATATCCATTGACGTGTCCTGAAGCGAAAGAATAAGCCTTTCTGCAAGCTCGCTTAAACTTACAACAGCGGGGTTCTTTGATTCTTGCGCTGTCTGGCCAAGCCTAGCGTTAAACGTTACAAGCTCTCCTACAAGGTCAATTAGCTGGTCAAGCTTTTCCGAATTGACGCGAATACTCTGCTGAGCAACCGCAACCGCCCGCGTCTTGTAAGAACTGGAGGACCTTTGCTCCTCTCCCAGCTTCTTGAAGTGCGCCTGCTCAGCAAGGGCGGCGGTTAAGTCCTGCTTTGTAATCGCCTTGCTTTCAGTTAAAAGATCTCCTAGTTTCTTTTGCTGGCTGATTGCCGATTTAAGCTTTTCTTCCGTAATAGACTTGCGGTCGATAAGAATTTCGCCCAGCTTTTTTACATCTCGGGAAACTGTCTCAATGCTTACAACGGAGGGGTCAATAAAAATGAAAACGTCGCTCACCTCGTCTTGGGAGCGCGTTGTCGAAAGAATAATCGACCACGACATATAGCACTTTTCAGGATCAATCTCGGAAAGCGGGGGCACTGCGTCCGTTGTGGAAGTTACGGTGATAGAGCCCATGTCCGCAAGCTCGCCTATAAGCAAAAGAATGCGAGTGCCAGATCGGAAAAAGTCTTGTGGCGGTGAAAAGCGTATTCTAAAGTGGTTTTCAGGCGTTTCAAATGGGGAGTACGAGGGCGCATCCCCCCTTTTGACCACGGTAGGCCCAGAGGGAGCTGCAACGCCGGCTATTGCCATAAACTCCTCTATAACCTTATCCGATTCGGAGCGCACGTCATCCGGTATTTCGTCTTCAGCTTCAATCATGGCGCTAATAAGGTCCCTCGCTTTTAGCGTAAGGCTTATAAGCCCCGAAGAAACCTTAACCTTACCAGATCGCACAAGATCGTATGCGGCTTCAATTTCGTGCGTAAACTTGGAAATGTCGTCAAAGCCGAACATTCCCGCCGAACCCTTTATTGTGTGCATTACACGGAATACGGCAGAAATAAGCTCCTCGTTTTCTGGGTCAGATTCAAGCGAAAGCAGGTTGTCTTCAAGCGTTGAAAGAAGGTCAGAAGCTTCCTCCAAAAACACGCCGCTGAGTTTATCAATCATATTCCACCTCACGCATTCGTTTCAGCTGTCAAGCTTGCGATATTCACGCCGCCAAGCTCAAATGCCCTCTGAATTTCCACAGGAAGGGACTTTGCCACTGAAAACTTTTTCCCCGTGTTGGCGGCTTCAAGGGATGCCGCGAGGATCAGCTGTATTGAAGGAACATCAATTTGCGCACAATCCGAAAGGTCAAGCAAAACCTCATCGGCAGAAAAAAACGCCTTTAGCAGATCATCTCTGCATTTTGCAGCAGAATCTGCAAGAATCTCTCCTTGCCACTTTACTGTCGCCACAGCCTTTTCCCAAGAATCAGCCATTGTGGTCTCCTTAACCTAGTGCAATTCTTAAAATAATTTGCTTATATTTACTTTCGGTAAATTTCGCCGTAATATACTATACGACAGCTAGGTCATAATACTATTGCTGTGGAGAAGTTTCAATGAATAACGGGCTTTTTGAAAAAGAATATTTTACATTTTACCTAGGCTCTGTCATATACGCTACGGAGGTTGCCAGCGTCAGGGAAGTTATCAATTACGAAAAGATTACCAAAGTGCCAAAGTCCCTTCCCTACCTAAAGGGAGTGATGAATATCCGCAACTCCGTAGTTACAATTATTGACTTGCGGGTTCTCTTTGGGGTTGAAGGCGATGAGGAAATAAATGCCCTTCCAATTATTGTAACGGAAATCAAGCAGGGGGAGGAAGGACCGCCAATGACGATTGGCATTATTGCCGACAACGTGAACGTGGTTACAAAGCTAGAAATTGTGCCACATGACGGGCTTTCCTACGGGCTTGTAGAGAACAGGAAGGACTTTGTAAAGGACATCGGCAAACTCAATGGGCAATTTGTGATCATCCTTGATCTTCCGGCAGTGCTAAAATCCATTGAAGGCGAAATTGCACAAGCGGACTCAGGTGTTGGAGCTAATTTAGAGCTTAGAGCTTAGAGCTTAGAGCTTAGAGCAATCAAACTAAAACCACACAATATCGCTCTTTTTCTTTTCTTCCTCTTCCTTTATAACCTTTACGCGGTATTCTTCTTCCCTCCTGATCAAGACATCTTCCACGTGCGGCTTTTCCTTTACGTGCTTTACCAAAACCTTCGATGTAACGGGGTCAAAGTATATCTTGCGAGATAGATTTCCGCCCACATCAGAAGCCCTGACGGGGATATTTTCCTGCTCAAGGTAGTAAAAGGCAAAATCAATGTTTTGTTCGCCCACGTTATGCTCCAAAGGGGCAACCTTGAACATATTGCTTCCGCCAAAGACCTTCGCAATCATCCTTTTTTTCTGCGCTCCTTTTTTAATCATGTCGTTCAGCAAAAGCTCAACAGCAAACTCACCGAACCTTCCGCTTTTTTCTTGCGCAACTTGATCCTGCGAGGAGCTAACCAGCATAAAGTGGTTCATGCCGCCTATGCGCAGTTCGGGGTCGTAAAGCGTTACAGCAATGCAAGAGCCCAAAACCGTTGAAATAAGCTCATCTTGAGAATTCGAGGAAAAGAACTCGCCTGGGTACAAGACTACAAGGTTTTTTTGAAAGTGAAAGTCAAAGTATGTTTTCAATTTAAAGCCAGTACTAAAAAAAGGTTACTTCGCCGGATTTTATCCCGGACTCAACCGCAACACCTGTTATGCTTCCTGCAAGCTTTTTATGCAGCGTGATTGTAAAGCGGTCTATTATTTCCTTGAAGGTGTTATCCTCTAGCTGCCAGGAGGAAATCCCTGCCCTTTCAAACTCCTCGCTTTGCAGGACGGCAAGCCTTTCAGCCTCGTGCGAAAGCTCATCCGAAAGGCTCATGTAAGAAGCGGCAGCAGCAACAATCGATTCAAGGTGGGCGCGAACATTGGCGCACTTATTGTCAAAGTCCCTTGGAAAAACCATGTACGTTTTAAGCGTCTTCTCAAGCTCGTTTTGTGCGTCCTTAAGTCGCGCGAAAAACTCCCAGCCTGTGCTTTTAAGCTCCGAGGCAACCTCACCCGTCTGTGTAACTTCGGAGATAAAGTCTGAAAGCAGTTTGTCGGATTCGGATAGAAAGTTTTCCAGCATAGTAGACATACCATCGATTGTATCCTTGGAGCGGTTAACAAAGGTGTCCATGTTGTCAGCAGAATTTTGTACCGAACTTATGGCATCGTTTTTGGCTATTTCAATCTTCTGGAGAACCCTAACATGGTGCAGAGAATTAACAACGGGGAGCAAGTCCATAAACACAGTGAAAATGCTCCTGCTGTGCGTTTTTATGCTAGTGCAGTGCTTCACAAGGCTTTTTTGCTCGTTCTGGTAATTGAAAAAGCCGTCCAGAAGCAGCCTGAACTGCTCAAGGGCATGGTCAAGGCGGCTTGAAAGGGACATTTGCCCCGCGGTATCCGAATAAAAGGAATTGATAAACCCTTTTCGCATTTTCTCGACTGTTTCAAGAATCTCTTGGAGGCTGTCCCAGTCGGCGCTAAATATTTTAATGCATTCTTCAAGGCGCAAGCTTATGTCTTTAAGGATTTCAAGCGCGATTTTGCAAAGCTGAATGTCAAAGCAAATAATGTCGTTGCGGCGGGAAGTATCGGCTTTGGAAAGCTCAGAATAGTCCTTGAACTCTTTAAGGCACAAGATAACCTGCGCCGCCGACTGCTTTACAATGTCCTGCATTTGGATTGTTTCCATGCTTTTGGCAATGTATTCCCAAACCTCGCCGGCTTTAGCTTCTATTTCTGGCAGAGGGCGGCCAATAGATTGCAGAATGTCCTGCAAGCCAGCGCGGCCGGCGTTGCACACGAAAAGCTCCTTTCTTTGCGTAGCCGAAAGGCTAGAGATAATATCCCCAAGTTCCCGAATGCTTTCAATAAGGTGCCCTTGCTCCCTCACAAGGCGCGATGAGCTTTCTATCATCTTTGAAGAAAGGCTGCGCAGGCTTTCCGTAATGCTGGAAAAAGCCCTTCCCCTAGCGCCTGCATTAATCGAAATAACTATAGCGTTTAGGGATAAAAGCTCCATTTCCTCGCTGCATTCCCTTATTGTCTTTACATCCTGCTCCAGCTCAGAAAGCGCGCTAACCTTTTCGTTTAGCTTTTCAAGCATGGGGGTGTAAGCTTCCTCACGCCCATTCCAAAAATCTCCTGAAAGCGCTCCAAAGGCGCTGCTTTCATTTTGCAAAGCGGAAATTCTTTCTGAAAGGTCGCCTGACTTGATGTTGTCCCTAACCGCCAGAAGCTGCGGAAAAATGTCGCTTAAGGATAAAAATGAGGTTTCAGTTTTCTTTCCGGCGAAATGAAGCTCTGAAAGCATGCGTTTCATGTCCATCTTTGCAGGCTCCTGCTACGCTTCTTCTTGGGTTTCGTCAAACTCGCTTTTTAGCCGTTCAATATCCTCGTCCTCGCTTTCGGTGGATTCAGCAAGGCTTTCGTTCAAGCCGTACTCATGCGAAGTTACGCGCTCGGCGGAAGAGCGCACGGCAACTGAAAACGGGTTTTCGGGGTCGGAAAGAAAAAGCGGCTTTCTCATTGCAACGGAAATGGGAACGGCGGCGTCTTCAGGCAAAAAGCCTATAAAGTCCAAGCGGACATTAAGCTTGTTGCGCACAAGGGCGCGGAGTCTCCTTGCCATTTCAAGATCCTGTCCGTCCTTTCCTCTGTTTACGATAACCTGCGGTCGAAAGAGCATAAGCTCTTCCCTTGCCTTGCTGCCTGTTTCCGGAAACTTTTCGCAAAGCTCATCAAGTACAGAAAGGACAGAGAAGTCTGTGCCGTGCGCGTTCCCCCGTATGGCATCTCGCATAAAGAGGCGCTCCTCGCTTTTGGCTGAAAACTGCCCGTTCAAAAAGCGGAAAACAGCCGCCTTTAGAAAGGAGTATGCGTTAAGGATTGACGTGATTTCCGCGGTGGTAACAAGGATGGAATTTCTAGTCATCAAGTAAAAATCAAGAATATTGTATGTGCTTCCTGCCCCCAAATCCAGAATAGCGTAGTCTCCCGGCAGTGAGGGAAGGTTTTTTATCAGCTTTTTTTTGGTAAAAAAGTCAAGGTTAGGCGTACCGGGGTAAAGGCAGTCGCCAGCCACAAACTTAAGCTTCGCCGTGTCGGTTTCCTGAATTAGCGGCTCAATGGAGTCTATTTGCTTGTAGATAAAATTTCCAAGCCCAACCGAATCGTTTCGCACGCCAAGCAGGGTGTGGAGGTTTGCTCCGCCAAGGTCAAAGTCAAAGAGAATAACCTCTTTTCCAAGCCGTACTAGCTCGCCCGCGAGGTTTACGGAGACCACGCTCTTTCCCACGCCGCCCTTGCCGCTGGCAATAGGAAGAATTTCCATGCCGCAAGTTTACCACCTAAACCGCTCTTTCTTCAATACGGTGGAAAGGAATTTCCCTAAAAAACTAAAGCTTCCCCAATTTGGGTAGCGCTTTTAGCGGCATTTATTCTTGTATTCGCAACAGATTGTCCAAATGATGGCTTGAACGAAGTGTACAGCGACGGTAGCGACATAGCGGAGTACAGCAGCTTCGGGACAATAACCGCGTGCTACTTTATATGAATTCTCCCGCCAAAGGGAAGTGCATTTACTATGCTAAGGCAAAAACAATTTGCTGTTTGCTATAATTATTGCGCAAATCGCTATTTTCTGCTACTATGTTTTTAAAGTGATCCATTAGCTCAGCTGGATAGAGCGGCTGCCTCCTAAGCAGCAGGTCG
>CAYYCW010000059.1:0-8905 GCA_964470435.1 uncultured Treponemataceae bacterium | reverse complement strand
TGAATTTTATGAAAAGCCTTCTACAATACTTAACAGAAAGAAAAAGGCCCTGCGCAGAAAGCTTATGAAAAAAAAACGCAAGCTTAAAGAAGGCAGGGGTTATTGATTTTATCATATAGCTAATTTTGCTGCTTTAATATCGCATTTGTATTACTTTTTGCAGCAAATTCAAAATTATACTTGTGTTTTTTACTGATAGCAAATACACTTGAAGTATAGTGTGAGTTTATGGTGTATTCTACTTCCCAGCAACTAACAAGATATTACGATCTATACAGAGATATTGACGTTACATTCTCCAAAGACGTTATAAAGACGTTAGGGTTACAAACACAGCAAGTTTCTTTAAAAGTAGAAGGGCATGAATGGCCCTGTGTGATTAATTCTGCATCGCTTGTTGCGGCTAAAGTGATTGCAGTAGCAAAAGGTGAACTTATTTCAAAAATCCAAAGGGATACAGCATCAATTAACATTAGATTTTCCTTTATAGAAAGTGAAGGTAAATCGCCTGTTTCGTTTTTTATTAGCTCAAAACTTGTTGGATTTTCTGCATATGGCGACACTGACGATTTGATTTTAATTCAACTTCAGTATTCGCAGCGAGCCCCTGATTTGCTAATTGAAAAGATTGGCTTTTTACTTGATTCAAACGCGAATTCAGCAAAACGCAGGGATGAGAGAATACCTGTTACTGATGATACAATGCGCAAGATTGGCATTACAAAACAAGATGCCATTATATATGTAGAAAATGTGCCTAGACGCTGTTTCTTGCGGGACATTTCATTTGCGGGGGCTAAAGCTATTGCGTTTGGCTTAGCCCAATTTGTACGTGGCAAGGAAGTAGTGTTGTGCATTGATTTTAACGATCTAGTCGCAAAGCTGCCTGGCAAGATTGTACGTACTGAAGACGTTAGAGGGCGAAAGGATCTTATAGCAATTGCAGTAAGCTTTTTTGAAAATAACATACCCATATCTTACAAGATGCACTTGAATAGCTATATCACAACGCAGACAAAGAATGCGCTTGAACGCACTCAAATTGATGATGATTTTTAGATATAGCAATTTATACCCATACAACTCCTACCTTCCCTTAAAAATGTTGCAATGCAATGGTGTTGTAACGCAATTTTTAGCCCATGAAAAATCCACTGGACTCTGTTGTTTTTATTTCTCTTAAAAATAGTGCAAGTCTTTCCAAAATAAATCTTGATAGCTTTAATCCTGATATTCCGTTGCCGCTTCGCCTTGAAGTTACAGATAGTAGCATAACTGAAGATGCAGTGCGTGATATCTTTTCGGCTGAATCGGTTTTAGCAGGCATTCTTGCAGTTTTTGCTTGGGATTCTAAAAATCCAAACAAAGAATACTACAAAAACCTAGCGCTACAACTAAAACCTAATTTGCGCACAGAGCTTGCAGGAGCAGCCATTATTAAAATGCAAAACGGGGACATGGATCAAGCTGAAGAGATGTTTCTGGCTCTTAAAGGAATGAATCCTAGCGACAGGGAAATTACGCTTAACCTTGCGCTTCTAAATGATACAAAGGCGCGAAAAGGCGACGCTGAAAGCCATATTTTTAAAAAGAAGGCGGAAAGCCTTTATGAAGAATCCATAAATATGGACCCGCCGTTGCCTGAAGCTTTTTTTAATGCTGCATACTTTTACTTTTGGAATAGAGACTACACAAGAACCCTTGAAGCTCTAAAAACTTACATGACACTTGAACTCGGCACGGATGAAACTGCGCAAACAAGAAAGAAAAAGGCTAAAGCCCTTATTCAAGAAATTGAAAACAGCAATATGTGCGACAGCCTTTTTAACTTAGCCTATGAAGCAATAAACAATGATCAAGAAGAGCGCGCACTTGAGTATATTAATTCCTTTATTAAACAATCTCCCTATGCATGGAACGCATGGTTTTTGCTAGGTTGGGCTTTAAGACGGCTTAAAAGATGGACTGATGGCAAAAACGCCTTTCTTAAAGCCCTTGAATTAAAGCAAAAAGCTCACGCCAAGGAGGGAGATGAAACAGAGGGCATTGCAGACATTTGTAATGAAATTGCTATATGCACTATGGAAGAAAATAACCTAAAAGAAAGCAGGCACTGGCTTGAAACGGCGCTTAAATATGAGCCTGAAAATACAAAGATTATATCAAACCTTGGGTTTTTAGCTTGGAAAGAAGGAAACCTTGAAGAAGCAGAAAGCTTTTTTTTAACAGCAGCAGAAATCAACCCCGACGATGAAGTCGCAATGGAAATGCTTAGGCGCTTTAAAAACTCTTCATAATCTCTTTAAGAGATTTAAGTGTTTTTTTAGAAAATGCGCTTCCAGGCGCAATGCCTTTTCGCAAAAAAAAGCCTTGCGGCACTTCAAGCGCAAATCTTCTATACCCTGCGCTTTGCACAGGCGTTAAGTCAAGGGGCTTCATGTCAAAAATTTCCCTAAAAACTCCGCGCGAATCAATAAAGGCTATTGAAAGCGGCACGTTTGTATTTTTCATCCAAAAGCTCATTTTTTCATCGCGTGGATAAATAAAAATCATGCCGCTTCCTTCGGGCACAGACTGCCGCCACATAAGCCCCCTTTCGCGCTCTTCAGGAGTTGAAGCAATTTCAGCGTTAACTTCTACAACTGCGCCATCTAGTCCAGAAGGTAAAATCTCAAGCACGAGCCGCCCGCTAGCTAAAGGCTCAAGATGGGCGTTTAGGGTAAATAACGCTAAAAAGGCTGCAATAAAAACGGAGCGCAAGGCTAGAAGGCTTCTTAAAAGTCAGAAACAAAGTTTTCCCGCAAAATGTCCTCATATATGCGGTTATCATATTCACTTTCAAGAATGGACGAAAAAATCCCAGAATCCATGTATTTTATTGTAAGAGGACGCTCAAGCGAAAGCCTTACTGAGCCCGAACTCCAAACAGCGGAAGTAGGGCTAAGATGTTCAGGCTCGCCATATTTTTCAGAAAGATGGGTTAAAATCGTAAAATAGTCGAGGCGGTTAGTGTCAAGGGCAAAGCTCATGTTGTACAGCCTGCTATCATAAAACTGAAACCATGCCATTCTTATAAACGAAGGGCCTGCAGTTTCAATAAGTTGGCGGTTTTCGTTTGGAATAAGGGAAACATCGCGCTCGCCTCGGTAGCCAAAAATCGAATCAGACAAAAGGGCGCTCTTTACTTCATCAAGGCTCATGCCAAGGGATACCTTGCGGTAGGATGAAGGAATCGCCTTGCTCGCCGAAGAAGCGCTGTTTTGTGCATTTTGCGCAAAAATGACGGACGCAAAAAGCGCTGCGCTAAAAAGAAAGGCAATGCTGGCCACCAAAACTTTTTTGCGGCATATAATGTCTTTAAGCATATAAAAATAATACCTGCAAAAGCAAAAAAATCAATCACGAGCTTGGGCTCTTTAACAGTTAGCAAAAAAATACGAGCATACACTAAAACTTCGCAAAAAGCCAAAGCTTAGACCCTTTTTTTTTATTTTCGGCAAGAATTTAATATAAATTACTATTTAGTTATCTAGAAGCCATTAGCTCTATGGCGGAGCAAGTAGAGGGGCGTTGTCATTGCGCATGAATGCTGCTTGTTTTACACCACACAGCTTTTGGCTTTCTTCACAGTACTTGATTGAGAATTTTTTTCTGGACTAGAATATCTGCCATATTGCGCTTATATGGAGGAGCTTTGTGCTTGAGGCTTTTTCGCTTTCAGCCCCAATGTATGCATTTGTTTGTTTTATAGTTTTCCTTGCAGGTTTTGTTGATGCTTCTGCGGGCGGCGGAGGCATTATTTCGATACCTGCCTACCTGTTTACAGGAATGCCTGCGCACTTTGCTCTTGGCAGCAACAAGCTTTCAAGCGCCTGCGGAACGACACTCTCAGTTGTAAAATTCTGGAAAAGCGGCGCTGTTGAGCCGCGCTCGGCAGTAATTGCATTTGCGGCATCGTTTATAGGTTCTGCTATAGGAAGTCAGATAGCTCTTGCCTTAAGCGACACTACTATAAAGAAGTTGATGCTCGTTGTCCTTCCATGCGTCGCTCTCATAGTGATTTTTAAGCGCAACTTAGGCGAGCGTCGGGAAATCGGCGCTTTCTCAAAGGCAAAAGTGGCTATCTTGGCTGCCGTTGTAGGCGTGCTTGTAGGCGGCTATGACGGGCTTGTAGGGCCTGGCACGGGCGCGTTTGCAATAATCGGGTTTTCAACGCTTTTGCGGCTTGACCTGCGCACAGCGTCGGGAAATGCTAAGATTCTTAACATTGCGTCGAACTACGCGGCGCTTATAACTTTCGTACATGCGGGAACAATTCTCTATTCGCTGGCAATTCCTGCAGCGCTTTGCAACATGGTGGGCAACTACATAGGCTCGCGCTGCGCCCTTGCAAAAGGCGCGCGCTTTATACGCCCGATGATGCTCGTGGTGTTTGGGATGCTCATGCTAAAGCTGCTTTGGGACATACTGCACGGCTAGCGCGGCTGCCTAAGCTGAGCTGTAGCAAAGCGGCGGCAAAAGGCACAGGTGTTTAAACTCGCACTTGGGCCTTTTTATCTGCTCTTGCCAAGAAATTCTAGCATTTTATTTTTGCGAACTACTCCTCTGGCGGGGTTAAAGGTTCACCCTCTGTGCGGGCAACAACAGTGGCACATGCAACGTCCCCTGTAATGTTGACTGCGGTGCGTATCATGTCTAGGATAGCGTCAATGCCAGCCACCATCGCAACTCCTTCAAGGGGCAGCCCTGCTTGGGTTGTAACAAGGGTGAGCATGATTACGCCCGCGCCTGGAACGCCTGCCGTGCCTATAGAGGCTAAGGTAGCGGTTACTAGAATGCCCAGCTGCGCTCCTATGGAAAGGTCTATCCCGAAGGCTTGCGCCACAAATAGAGCGCAAACTCCTTGGTAAAGCGCCGTCCCGTCCATGTTTACAGTAGCGCCAAGAGGCAGCACAAAAGAGGACACGCGCTCGGAAATACCCATCTTTCTCGCGCATTCCATTGTTACCGGCAACGTGCCTGAGCTTGAACGGGTAACAAAGGCTGTAAGGAAAGCTTCGCGCACTCCCTTAAAAAACCAAAGCGGCGTCTTTCGGACAAAGAGCATAACCAGTCCCGAATAAACCAAGAGCATATGCAGGATGCATCCTATGTAAACGGCTAGGATAACCTTTATAAACGGCATTAGCACCGATGCGCCATAGCGGGAAACTGTAACTGCGATAAGGGCAAAAACGCCGTAAGGCGCAAAGCGCATAACAACTCCGGTCATGCTGTACATGGTTTCAGCGCCAGCTTCCATAAAGGTGAGCACCGGCTTTGCCTTGGCGCCTGCAAGAACAGCTGAAACGCCAAAAAATAGCGCGAAGACAATTATTTGCAGCATATTGGCGTCAACGGCCGCCTTTATAGCGTTTCGCGGGAACATCCCGATTAAAACCTCCGCAAGGCCTGGCGCCTCCCTAACCTCTTGCGCGGCAGCAAGCGAAAGATCCATCCCGCGGCCTGGGGCGATAATGTTGCCCATTATAAGGCCTATCGCAATAGCGATCGCGGTGGTTACAAGGTAAAGGCAGATTGTCTTTACCCCGATTCTGCCCAATGCCCTAGGGTTGCCCAGCGACGCAACGCCAACCACAAGGCTAAAAAAGACTAGCGGCACAATGAGCATGGTCAAAAGCGCTAAAAAGATAGTGCCTATTGGTTCAATAATTTGAACATAGCGTGCATCTACAACTAACCCAAGCACAACTCCAAGCACAAAGCCTATGGAAATTTGCCATATTAAAGGGACTTTCCTTTTTGTTGTTCCATTGCTATTAGACATTACATTCCTCCTTAATAAAAGCTTATTGCTAACTGCAAGGCAAAATAAGGCTAACTTACAGAACTGCATTAGTCAACTTTTTTTTCGATGGAGGAATCTGGAAACCTTTAGCTTTGGAGTGTAGCAAGGAGAACTGAGAACTAAATTCCGCTTGACAAAATAAAAAAATTAAGTATAATGCGGTCGTGAATCGCTTAGCCTATATCTGCGCTACAACCTAAGCGATTCAATTCGAAAGTTAAACTTTAAGGAGGATTAGTTTATGATCAAATGCAAAGAACGCATTGTTAAACATACCATGTGTTGTAAGATGCATAGATTTCGGGCATGTTATATGGCTCATGTTATTGTGTGTCCGCCATCTTGTCGGTGCCATGCATCTTGCCTAAAATAGCAGCGCTTAAAGTGCCTTGTGCCCGGAAGTCCTTGCCATGAGATTTCCGGTTTTTTTTTGCCCGAGCGAAAAAACGCGGTAAAATTGCTTTACAATATAAGGAGATAAAACAATATGAGCAATTATAGATTTGAAGCATTGCAGATTCAAGCAGATTCTGCCATGCGTAACCTAACTTACAGTGGCAATATTTACAGCCGCTTGACGAACTCATCTAAGGATGTGCTAGAAAAGCGCGTGTCGCTCCCTGCACTTAGATTTGCCGCCTTTCTGCGAAAGGGTGTTTAGGGGGTGTAGCATGAAGTTAAACAAAATTTTTTCAAGCTTGCCTTTTAAGCTGATTGTAGCAGTTGCTTTTGGCGTTATAACAGGCGCTGTTTTAAGCGCTTATGACACATCGACCATAGTGCGCGGCATTCTAAATGTTTTTGTATCATTCAGATACATTGCCTCGCAGTTTATAAACTTTTGCGTGCCGCTAATCATTATAGGATTTATTGCCCCTTCAATTACACGGATGGGCAACAGCGCCTCAAGGATGCTCGGCCTTGCCTTGGTTTTAGCATACGTGTCTTCGGTTCTTGCAGCAGCTGCATCCGCTGCCGCAGGATATTCAATCCTTCCCATGCTGAATATTCACTCTGACACGGGAAGCCTAAAGGAAATACCCGCCCTTGTATTCCGCCTTGACATTCCACCTGTAATGTCGGTTATGACAGCCCTTGTTCTTTCCATTGTAGCGGGGCTTGCGGCTGTCTGGAAAAAGACAAAGGCTATCATAGACATTCTAGAGGAATTTCAAAGGCTTGTGCTTTCCGTTGTGGAATCCTTTTTAATTCCCCTGCTTCCCTTCTATATATACGCATCTTTTTCGCTTTTGTCTTACGAAGGCACGCTTTCGCAGCAACTGCCTGTGTTTATCTCCATTATTCTTATTGTGCTTGCGGGGCACTACATTTGGCTTGCACTTCTTTACGGGATTGCAGGCGCGTATTCAAAGAAAAACCCATTTAATATTCTTAAAAACTACGGGCCAGCCTATCTTACAGCGGTTGGTACAATGTCTTCTGCGGCAACCCTTTCCGTAGCCCTTGAATGCGCCCACAAGTCGGAGCCGCCGCTGCGCCGCGATCTTACGGACTTTGGCATTCCGCTTTTTGCAAACATACACCTCTGCGGCTCCGTTCTGACTGAAACCTTTTTTGTAATGGCCGTTTCGCAAATCCTTTATGGAAGCTTGCCTCAAGCAGGTACAATGGCGCTTTTTTGCATTTTACTTGCAATTTTTGCAATTGGTGCGCCGGGAGTGCCGGGCGGCACTGTGGTAGCCTCGCTCGGTCTTATAAGCGGAATTTTAGGCTTTAACGAAGCAGGTACAGCGCTTGTAATAACGATTTTTGCCCTGCAAGATTCGTTTGGCACAGCTTGCAACGTTACGGGTGATGGCGCGCTTACGCTTATTTTAACCGGCTACGCTGAAAAGCACGGCATTAAAGAAGAAAAAGCGAATTTTAGCCCGTAATTTTGTGCAGGCTTCTTGAAATCAATGCTTGCCGCGCTCGCGGCAAGTGCAAAGGCATAAGCAGCTAAGCGTTTAGGAAAAGCGCTTACGCTGTTTTTTTAGCCTTGCCTTATTACTTCTTTTTGCAAATGCGCCCGCTTGCAGCCTAATAGTCGCCAAGCTGGGCATTAATGCTGCGCCTTTTATCAATCTTTTTCAAAGAGACGCTTATTCTTCTTTTTTTTATTGACAGCAAAGTTGCCTAGCTGCATAATTAAATAAAACAATTAAACAATCGTTTAATATTTATGAGAGGAGAGCTTTATGAAAAAGAGCTACAAGATAGATGTTGACTGCGCTGCTTGCGCGAACAAGATGGAAGCGGCGGCAAAAAAGACCGCAGGAGTAAAGGATGCGTCCGTCAACTTTATGACGCTAAAGATGAACGTGGAGTTTGAGGACGGGCAAAACCCGGACAACGTGATGCAGCAAGTGCGCACCGCCTGCAAGCGGGTGGAAAGCGACTGCGAAATCTTTCTTTGATTGCTAGGCTGCAAAGGAACTTTTATGCAAGAAATTATAGTAAACATTTTGCTTGCAGGCATTGTTATTTGCGCGGCGGCGGGCTTGCTATTGGCTAAAAGGAAGGGCAGCATGACAAAAAGACAGGCCGCCATGCTTGCCCGCATTTTAGCGGCAACGGCGTTGCTTTTGCTGTTGCAGCTTTTTTCGGAAAGCGTTGCAGGGTGCCTAAACTCTGTTGTGCCCGGCGCGGGGCTAGCGCTAAGCATCATCCTTTACATTGCTGATTATCTTATTATAGGCGGTGACATCCTATTAAAGGCGACCAAAGGCATAAAAAACGGGCAGGTCTTTGACGAAAACTTTTTGATGGCGGCAGCCACAGTTGGCGCGGTAGCCCTCGCAATTTACGCAGGGACCGGCGACTACACGGAAGCTATCGCTGTCATGCTCTTTTACCAGATTGGCGAGTGGTTTCAAAGCTACGCCGTCGGCAAAAGCCGCCGCAGCATTACCGCCCTGATGGACATACGCCCCGACTACGCCAATGTCGAGCGCGACGGCAGCCTTGTTAAGGTGGACCCCGACGAGGTTGCGGCGGGGAGTGTGATTGTAGTGCAGCCGGGCGAGCGGGTGCCGATTGACGGCGTGGTGCTAGAAG
>CAYYCW010000058.1:0-9025 GCA_964470435.1 uncultured Treponemataceae bacterium | reverse complement strand
CCCAGCACCAGCGCCTGCACCCGCGCCAGCGCCAAGGCCTGCTCCAGCACCGGCGCCTCGCCCAGCACCAGCGCCTGCACCTGCACCGGCGCCTCGTCCAGCGCCTGCACCCGCGCCAAAGGTTGTACCTGTACCAATTCCAGTGCCAGTGCCTGCGCCTGCTCCTGTACCAGCACCAGCACCAGCACCAGCACCAGCACCTGCTCCCGCACCAGCACCGGCTCCCGCAGCTCGCCCAGCACCAGCGCCTGCTCCCGCACCAGCACCGGCTCCTGCAGCTCGTCCTGCGCCAGCGCCTGCTCCTGCACAGAGGCCAGGTCCAGGTCGCTGATGTTGCTGTAAATCGCTGCATTGCGGAACAGTAGCTTACAGGCGCTAAAACTAAGATTAGAGCCCACAAGCTAGATAATTTCATATCTAAAGCCGGAGAAAATTGCTCCGGCTTTTTTTGCGTACAGTGTATTAAAATTTCATATTGACAGTATCTTATACAAGCTGATAGAATGCACTAAAACATTAAATTAAGGAGTGATGTTAGAATGATTGGCGAAAAAACTTATCCTTTTGAACTTCCGCCTCTTCCGTATGAATATAATGCGCTTGAACCTTATATTGATGAGGCAACTATGCATTTTCACCATGACAAGCACCATAAAACCTATGTTGATAACCTTAACAAGGCTCTTGAAGGTTTTCCGGAATATCAGTCATGGACACTAAACGACTTGCTCGCGCGTCTTAATGAGCTTCCCGATGGGCTTAAAACTGCGGTGCGCAACAACGGAGGCGGAGCGTATAACCATGATTTATTTTTCAGTCTAATGGCACCTGCAGGCCAGAAAGCATTGCCTGATGTTGTAGATGCGTTTGGCGGCTTGGACAACTGGAAAAAAGATATGAAAGCTGCAGCACTTGGGCAGTTTGGCTCTGGTTTTGCTTGGGTAGTGCTGGATGGAGGCAAGCTTAAAATACTTGCGCTTCCAAACCAAGACAATCCTCTTTCAATGGGGCTTAAACCCATTCTACCCCTTGATGTGTGGGAACACGCATACTACCTGAAGTACCAGAACGTCCGCGCTGACTACATTGACGCATGGTTTAATGTAATTAACTGGAGCGGCGTAAAGCAGTACCTTTAGTTACACCTTATCTTTAGCCTAGCTTCCGCTAGGCTAAAGGGCGATTAGCTCAGTTGGTTAGAGTACAAGCATGACACGCTTGGGGTCACTGGTTCGATTCCAGTATCGCCCATTCCCAAAGCATTTTCCTGTATGAACGGTTTTTGCAAGCTTTATGCAAAGCTTGTCCTTTGTCTTTTTTTGCTTATCCCTACACTTTATGCTCAAGCTCCTATGCAAGCATCAGAAGAAGACAAGAATAACACAGGCGATAAGGCTAAAGCCGATACGCTTGCTACGGAAATTGCGCAATCGGAAGTAGCATGGCCTAACGCTTGGAATGTCCTCTTGGGCTTTTTGGAAGCGCAGGCTACAAACGGACTTTTGCATGGCGGAGTAAGGCTTGCAGTGAGGGGATATGCCGATTCTACTTTTGACTCCATAAAGGCTAATCTTACTAACCCCTGGGAGCTAGACCAAAGCCGCTTTAGAACTAATATGCTTGGGCATCCGTATCAGGGCGTTTTTTATTACCAAGCGGCAAGATCAAACAACTGGCATTTTTACGCGTCGGCAGCAAACGCCGTGCTGGGCTCCCTTGTTTGGGAAATTTTTTGCGAGCCAGCGCGGGGTTCTATAAACGATGCGGTTATAACGCCGCTTGGAGGTGCCGTATTTGGAGAGGCGCTTCACCGCCTTTATTATTCCGCAGAAAACCTCCCCGCGCCCTTGCGCTTTATTATAAGCCCCTTCGACTTTATTAACCGCTATTTGCCTGGAAACCCGCCTGCAAAGCCTAGTGATAATGATGATCTCTGGCAGCTGGACGCGCAGGCTGGGCTTTTTTTTGGAGCGCAGGCGCGTACAAACCTTGATAGATCAAATCCCTCTGTCTCCTTTGCACCTGGTGCATCCATTGCATTGAATGCCGTTTACGGCAACCCGTATACAACATACGTGCCGTGGTCTGACCCATTTAGGGCGTTTGAGCTCATCATTGTAGCTGACGCGAGCTATCCTATTTATCAAATTGCCATATCCGCAATGGGAATGCTTTTTGCCGTTGACTACGAGACAGCAAACACAAAAGGAATAAGAGGGCTTTCCCTGCACTTTGACACGCTTTGGGGTGCCAATGTTTCCTTTGGCGGGTCATCGCTTGACTTTACGCTTACTTCGCGTCGAGCGGCACGCTTTGGCAACATTGACTTTAAGCTTCACGCAGGCGCACTCCTTTTTGGCTCTGCAAGCACCTTCTATACCGAATGGGACTTGTCCAATTGGAACGATGAAGAATTTCAAGTTTACGGCTCAGGGGCGAACTTAAAGTTTTCCATTGGGATAAACGACACTCCAGCAGGCGACTTTGCATTTACCAGCGCACTTTACCTTATGCCGCTCTATTACGACAAGGCGGGATACGCCGACTGGGGTGATATTGTATTCTTTTGGAATCCTTCCTTTATCTATTCTATAAATATAGCGCGGCGGATTGCTCTTTCTGTTGCCGTTTCCGAAACGTTTTGTATTGAACTTTTTAAAAAGAGAGAAAATATAATAGAAAACACGGCGATTGTAAGGGTAGCCGCGGGCTACAGGTTTCGCTCAAAATAGCTGAATGCTGAATTCATCTTCACAGGAGCGCGCATAACTGCTGCAGGCAATTAAAGCGCTTATGGAAAAACAGCGCTCATTATCAGGGGACATCCTCTTAGCGGCTAATGGCGCAACGCAAGAAATTAGGAAGGGCAAGCTTTAATTAAGGAAGTGATAAGGTTAGCGCGCGGGCGCTTACAACACAGGGTTTTTCCAGCTTAGGAATAAAACTCTGTGTTGTAAGCTTAAAAATTAGCCTATTGCGCTTGACTGTGCGATGCTTGAGCGCATCGGAACAATTTCCTTTTTGAACACAAGGTGCATGAACACAATACACATCGTAAAAGACACAATTTCTGCAATAGGGAACGAAAGCCAAATCATGTTGATGTTTCCTGTAAGCGAAAGAAAATACGCCGCGGGAAGTATCACTATAAGCTGCCTTACAGCGGAAACGGCCAAGCTCAAGAAGCCGTGCGAAAACGCTTGCAAGACGGACGAGGTTACAATACAGAAGCCTGCAAACAAAAAGTGTCCGCAAATAATGCGCAACGCAGGCACGCCTATACTAAGCATATCCTCCCCAGCGTTGAAAATGGCTAAAATCTGCGAAGGAAAGAAAAGGAAAACCGCGACGCCTATCAGCATTATAGAGGAGGCGTAAATTACGCTAAGCCTTATTGTCTTTGTAATTCGGTCGGGGTTTCTAGCACCAAAGTTGTAGGCTATAATAGGCACCATCCCGTTGTTCAAGCCAAAGACCGGCATGAACACAAAGCTTTGCAGCTTAAAGTAGGCGCCAAAAACGGCCGTCGCCGTTGAAGAAAAGAGCATCAAAATCTTGTTCATCCCGAATGTCATGACAGAGCCTATTGCCGCAAGAATGATGGACGGAACGCCTACTAGGTAAATGCGCTTTATAATCTGGCCGTCGGGGCGGAATTTCCGCATTGACACTGTAATTTCCTTGTTCTTTTTTACATTGATGGTGATGGCGATTATTGCCGCTACAATCTGCCCCATAACAGTAGCGGCAGCAGCGCCTGCAGTGCCCATTTCAGGAAAGCCAAGCCAGCCAAAAATAAAGATTGGGTCAAAGATAATGTTGATAATGGCTCCAATGCCTTGCGTGATCATCGTGTAAAAGGTTTTCCCTGTTGACTGGAGGAGCCTTTCGCTTGTTATTTGGAAAAAGAGCCCGAACGAAAACACTGTGCATATTACAAGGTAATCCGTTCCCTGCTCCACAATATACGCGCGGGCTATAGGCGCGGTTAGGGCCATGTTCGATGTTTGAATTTCAAAAAAAGGGCGCGAAAAAAGAATGCCAAGCACTGCAAAAACTGCATAGCTGCAAAAGGCAAGGAAAATAGCGTTATTCGCGCTCTTGTTTACTCGCTCAAAGTTCTTTTCCCCTAGGCTTTTTGAAAGGAATGCATTTACGCCTACACCCGTGCCTATGGCTACTGCAATCATTAAGCTTTGCGCGGGGAATGCAAGGGATACAGCTGTAAGCGCCGCTTCGCCAAGAGACAGTATTGCATCGCCGTCAACCAAGCCAGTTTCGCCCTTGCCCATCATGGATACAAACATGCTGTCAACAATGTTGTATAGGGCCTGCACTAGCATAGAAATCATCATCGGTATTGACATGGAAAGGAGCAGCTTGTTTACAGGCATTACCCCCATTTTGTTTTCTTGCCTTTGCTCTGTTGCTGCGTCGCTCATATTTCACCCCCTTCTTCCGATTCTTCTTTCCATTCCCAGTGCCTTGCAGCTTCAATTATTAGGTTAGAAGCAAGGTCAAGCCCGATTGAGCTGTCTATCATAAGATGATAGTTCCTGTGGTCGCCCCACTGAAAATCGGAAAAGGAGTTGTAGTAGGAAGCCCTCTGCTTGTCGCACTTGTCTATAAAGGCAATAGGATTTTCAACATCAAACTTGTATTCTTCTACAATGCGGCGCGCCCTTTCCGGCTTTGGCGCGTATACAAATACGCGCAAGAGGTTCTTCTCTTTGCGCAAAATGTGGTCGCCACAGCGCCCTACAATAATGCAAGGACCCTCTTTTGCCACATTTTGAATCACATGGGCTTGAGCAAGGTAAACTTGGTCAATAATGGAAACATTTGTCCTTGAAAGGTACAAGTTGTACAAGAACGTGGCGCTTCGCCTTTTTTCGGCTTCGGCTATAAAGTCGGGCGAAAGGCCGCTTTCTTGCGCGGCGATGTCAATAATCGTCTTGTCATAAACAGGAATGTCAAGCTGATCTCCAATTTTTTGCGCAATAAGGCGGCCGCCAGAGCCGTGCTCTCGCGCAATCGTAATAATAGGATATTTCATAAACCCCCTCTTAAAAATTTTAATTTGCAAGCAAAAGAATTAACTTGCAAACGCTACTATATAATACAAAAATACTGAAAAAAATGCATTAAGGCGAATTTTCTTTACAGGCCAAAAGCCATTAAACGTTTTATTAACAAAATGAGCAAATGGTGATATTCTTACTAAACCATTTTGTCTTTGAGGTTTTAAGTGATTGTTACAGGACTTTTTTCTGTAAGCCAGCAAGTTTTAATTCTTTTTATTTTAATTGCAATAGGCTTTATATGCACAAAGGCCAAGCTCATTACAAGCGGCGCTGTTCCAGGCATTAATAACCTAGTCCTTTATGTTGTAGCGCCTTGCGTAATCATAGACGCGTTCCACAGGGAATTTAGCGCCGACATGCTAAGCCTTCTTGGATTATCTGCCCTAGCTTCTGTAGCTGCGCACGCGATCAATATAATTGCCGCAACCTTGCTTATCCAAGAAAAAGATGAAGGGCGAAAGGCGGTTTTACGCTTTGGCGCTGTCTTTTCAAACTGCGGCTACATGGCGTTGCCCTTGCAAAGCGCAATACTTGGTTCAGAAGGGGTTTTTTATGCCGCCGCCTTTGTAGCTGTGTTCAACATCATGAACTGGACATATGGCATTTTTATTATGGGAGGAAAGTCAGCAGGCTTTTCCGCTAAAAAGCTCATAATAAACCCAGGAATAATAGGCATTATAATAGGGCTTTTTTTCTTTCTTAGCTCCTTTTCCCTGCCTGAAATCATCCTTTCCCCAATGAAAAGCATGGCTGCCCTCAACACCCCGCTCCCCATGGTAGTTATAGGCTACTACCTTGCATGCCTTACATCGCTAAAAATCCTTAGCTACGTCAAGCTTTGGATTGTCATTTTTCTTAGGCTAATAGCGCTGCCCCTAGCCGCGCTTCTAGCATTTTACATAATGGGACTAAGGGGGACGCTTTTAGTTTCCGCTGTAATTTCTTCTTGCGCGCCGGTAGCCGCAAACGCACTAGTTTTTGCTTCCAAATTTGAAAGGGACACCGAGCTTGCTGCAACCCTTGTACCCATATCAACATTGATTTCAGTTATGACCATGCCCGTTGTAGTTGCCCTTTCGATGGCACTATCGTTGTAAAAAGCTGGTAGCTAAAAGCTATTAGCCTGAAGCTCTAAGCCTTTAGCCTCCATCCCCTAATCCGGGAAAACCCCTAGCTTGAAGCTTGCTAAGCTTGGCTGCGGGTTCTCCTAGTCGAGGAGCGTGTAGCGAGTGTATAGGTAACGCAAGTGGCTTTCGTGCTCTAGCTCTACCTGTTTTGCCCTAAAACTAATGGCTAATGGCTGCTAGCTTGCCCGCTGTAAGGCTTGAAGGATTCGGCTCAAGCTTTCGCCGCTATCATGACGCGCCCTTTTCGTAGGGCTTACCTACAGAGCGGGGCGCATAGTTTTTGCCGCTAAAGATAACGAGCGCTAAAAGGGTTACCGCATAGGGCAAAATGCTAAAGGCTTCGCTTGGAAGAGTGCGCAAGGATGGAACCATGTTTGCAATAATTGAAAAAGCTTGCGCTGTTCCAAAAAGAAGGGCTGCAAGAGCAATGCCTGCGGGATTCCATCTTCCAAAGGAAACTGCTGCAAGGGCAATAAAGCCGCGCCCGTTTATTGTGTTGGACGTGTATTGAATTGTTTGGGTTAGCACGCAGCAAGCCCCCGCAAGGCCTGCAAGAACGCCGCTTGTCAAGACTGCAATGTAGCGGACGCGCTTTACGTTAATTCCTACGCTGTCGGCAGCACCCGGATGCTCTCCGCACGCCCTAAGGTGCATCCCGAATGGAAGGCGATACAAGATTAGCCAGGCGGCTATGGCTATAAAGGCTGCAATGTAGGCTGTGGGGTAAATGCCTAAAACTCCAGAGCGCATTCCCATTTGAAATTCCCTAGTCCTATCCGCGCTAAAAAGAATTTGGGAAGCAAAGATGGTTACCCCGTCAGCAAGGAGGTTTAAGCCCGTGCCGCTTATTGTTTGGTCAGCCTTAAGCGTGATAGCCGCCACCGCGTGAATAAGGGAAAAAAGCCCTGCAATCAATGCCCCCAAAATAAGGGCAAGCCAAACGGACATTCCAACGGATGCTTCCATAAGGACGTGGGCGGAAGCTGCAGCGCAAGCCCCGATGCTCATAAGACCTTCAAGGGCAATGTTTGTAACGCCTGACTTTTCGCAAATCATGCCGCCTATGGCTGCAATTAAAATAGGGGCTACAATCATCAATACTGAAGGAAGAATTCCAATAACAAGGCTCAAGTGCAAATCTCCTTAAAATGGCTTACCTTGTATTCTCGCTTAAAGCTTTGTCGCGAACGCGCTTTCTTGAAAGCCATTCGTTATAAATTTTGATGGCGGACCTAAGCGCAATAAAAACTACAATCAAGCCCTGTATAATAAAGGTAATTTCTCTAGGAATTTGCCTGCTTTGCATAAGCGGCTGGGCGTTTTTTAGCGCGCCAAAGAGAATGCCTGCAAGCAAGACACCTGCTGCCGTGTTATTTCCTACAAGGGCTACGGCAATACCGTTAAAGCCGTAGTTATCCATTCCAGAAATAACACGGCCTTGCGTAAAGGAGCCAAGGGCTACAATGGAGCCCGCAAGCCCCGCAAAGGCCCCTGAAATTGTCATTGAAAGCGCTATATTTTTTACAACAGGAATTCCGCTGCATTTTGCAGCTTCCCTGTTAAAGCCCGTTGCCCGCATTCCAAAGCCCAGCGTTGTTTTTTCCATAATGAACCAATAGGCGATCACCGCTATTGCCATGAGGAAGATTCCATTATTCAAAAGCGAGTGGTTTGTTATCGATTCAAACAAGGGATTTTTAAGGAGCGCCGTTTGGGGAAAATGCGCTGTGCTGTAAGTTGTAGCGCCAGGCAGGTTAAGGCAAATTATTCGCGAAAGGTAAAAGGCTATGTAGTTCATCATAATGGTAGAAACTACTTCAGAAACTTCGTATTTTGCCTTAAAAATTCCTACAAGGCCGCCCCAGATTGCAGAAGATAGAACAGCAGCAAGAATTGCTAGGGCGCAGTGCAAAACAGGAATTTGCGGGCCTAAAAGGGCTACAACTTGGGATACTGTCATTCCTACAATGTACTGTCCTTCCCCGCCTATGTTAAAAAGGCCAGAACGCGCTGCAAAGGCCATTGAAAGGCCGCAAAGAATAAACGGCACGGAATAGTTAAGCGTCTCTCCTATATAGCGGACGTTCATCCTGCCGTTATCGATGTTGTAGCCTGAAAGCACTTGCAAAATAGCCTTGTACATGTTTAGCGGATTTCTGCCTACAAATGCTATTAGCACTGTGCCGCACAAAAAGCCCAAAAGAATAACTAGAGCAGAAACTGTAGCGTTAGAAGCTAAAAGCCCTTCTTTGCGCCTAATTTGCATTAGCCTTATCCTTTTAATTTTTAGAGCCAGCCATCATAAGCCCTATTTCGCGCTCTGTAGCTTCCCCGCTTTCAAAGACTGAAACAAGAGAGCCTGAGCTGATTGCCGCTATACGGTCGCAAAGGTTTATAATTTCGTCAAGCTCAAAAGAAACAAGAAGAACAGCGCAACCCTTATCCCGCTCTGCTACAATGCGCTTTCTTATATATTCAATGGCGCCCACGTCAAGCCCGCGAGTAGGCTGCGCTATAACAAGGATTTCAGGGGAAAGGCTTATTTCCCTCGCTATGATGAGCTTTTGCTGATTCCCACCAGAAAGACTGCCTGAGCTAGTTTCTGCTCCTTCGGCTGCGCGGATGTCAAACTCATCTATAAGCTTGCTTGCGTTTTCTTTCATGGCACTAAAATTTAATATGGAGAGAGCATCCTTGTAAGGCGCCTTATAGTAGTTTTTAAGGGCTAAGTTTTCAGCTATAGAAAATTCTAGCACAATGCCGTGCCGCTGCCTGTCTTCAGGCACATAGCCTAGCCCAAGCTCAATGCGCTTT
>CAYYCW010000057.1:0-9154 GCA_964470435.1 uncultured Treponemataceae bacterium | reverse complement strand
CGCTGCCATGCGCTATAATGCGTATATATTGACTTGCGGAGGCGTAAAATGAAAGAGAATGCGGGCGACATGGAGACAGCCGATGCCCTTTGGGTGTTGCTAAAGCAGCAGAGGAGGGCTAGAGCTTAGAGCTAGCTCAGACGTAGAACTGAAAACTGAAAACTAAAAACTAAAAACTAAAAACTAAAAACTAAAAACTGAAAACTAAAAACTGAAAACTGAAAACTGAGGCGGGACAAAAAGGGCGCGCTTTCTTCATCAATTTTAGTGCGAACGATACTCGACAAAGTGTTCGCTATTGGGTATTATTAGCGTAGCCCTTAGCTTTTTAAGGGTTTATTCTTTTTTTTCACGCTAAACTGTCGCGGCCGATTGAAATGGCTGCGCTCATTTTTAGCAATTAGAGGAGCAAAGATGTCAGGACACAGCAAATGGGCTACCATAAAGCATGCGAAGGGGGCGGCCGACGCAAAGCGCGGGCAAATGTTTACAAAGCTAATAAAGGAAATTTCCATAGCTGCCCGCGATGGCGGCGGGGACCCTGACGCTAATCCTAAGCTTAGGGCGGTTATGCTTAAAGCCCGCGCTGCAAACATGCCAAAGGACAACATTGAAAGGGCTATAAAGAAGGGCACTGGCGAGCTTGGCGCTGTAAGCTATGAGGAGCTTACCTATGAAGGCTATGGACCGGGCGGCGCTGCAATCCTTGTGACTGTGCTTACGGACAACAAAAACCGCACTGCGGCAAGCGTTCGCAACATTTTTGGAAAGCATGGTGGTAATTTAGGGGCCACGGGCTCTGTTTCTTATCTTTTTAGCAGAAAGGGCGTTATTGAATACGATGCTTCCGCTGTAAGCGAGGATGAGCTAATGGAAGCTGCCCTTGAAGCGGGGGCCGATGACGTTACAAACGAAAACGGCGTCATTACGGTTACCACTGACCCCGCTGCCTTTGTTTCTGCTGTGGAAGCCCTTCAAGCTAAGGGCTTTGAATCTGTTTCTGCCGATGTGGAGATGGTGCCAGAAACCTACTCCGCCTTGGATGCTGACACTACAAAGAAGGTTTTGCGCTTGATTGATAAGCTTGAAGAAGATGACGATGTGCAAAACGTTTATTCCAATATCGATATTCCTGAAGGATTCGATGCGGAATAAGAGCGCGGCAAGCGGCTTTCCTTGCGGGATTTGAGCCGGCCGCCTTTGCCTAGCGCTAGCTTGCAAAGCGAACAAAACCAAGCCTTGCGCCGCGTAATTGGGGTGGATCCTGGCTTAGCTTCTTGTGGCTACGGCATTGTTGACTTTTGCGGAAACCGCTTTCGCCTTGTGGCTTACGGCGTGATTAAGACTTCACCTGAGCATTCGCGCCCAACCCGCCTTCTTTGTATTTACAATGAGTTTTCAAGCATTTTGGAAGAGTTTTTGCCAAGCGAGGCGGGAATGGAAACGCTTTATTTTGCTAAAAACGTAACAAGCGCCCTTGCGGTAGCAGAGGCGCGGGGCGTTGTGTCCCTTTGCCTTGAAGAGCGCGGCATTGACCTTAAAGAATACGATCCTACCACTATAAAAAAGGCAGTTACAGGCATAGCAAGCGCGGATAAGCGCCTTGTGCAAGAGTGGGTAAAGCGGTTGCTTGCCCTTGACAAAATACCAACGCCTAATCACGCAGCGGATGCGCTTGCAGTGGCTATAACGCATATTAATTATGGCGTTGAATCTTTAATTCCTAAGAATGTGCTTTAAGGCGTAAGTAATTTAAGCACAGCTTCCTTAAACTTTTCGCCGCGATCAAACTCGTTATTAAAAAGCTCAAAGCTTGCAGCCCCTGGGGAAAGTACTACGCAGTCGCCTGCCTTTGCGCTTTTAGCGGCGGCGGCAACAGCTGCTTCAATGTCGCTAAAGGGACCTTCGTGCTCTATGCCTCTTGCATCTAAAAGGGGAATTAGTTTTTCAGTGGCACTTCCGCTTAAAAGAATAACGCACTTTGCATTGTGCAAGGCGCAAGCGAGTGGCGCAAGGTTAAGGGCTTTGTCCGTGCCGCCGCATATAAGAATGACGGGGCTTTCAAAGGCTGCAAGGGCTTGGGCTGCAGCTTCTGGGATTGTTGCAGCGGAATCGTTATACCATTTTACGCCGTCATTTTCAAAAAAATGCTCTAGCCTGTGTGGAATTCCAGGGAATCGTCCTAGAGAATCAGCAATTTGCGCTGCATTAAGGCCAAGTTCAAAGAGGGCTACTCCAGCCGCAAGAAGATTAGCTTTCATGTGCGCTCCCGCTACGGCGGTTTTAGAAGGAAGTAGCGTTTCAACGCCGCTTTCATGCCGTATAAGACCTAATCCGCTGGGCTCAAGCCAAGCGAGTGTTTTAGCGCCTTTTAGCGCGTCTGCAGAAAAGGGCTTGGCACTATACCAGGCAACCCTTGCCTTGCTTTCCGCAGCAAAGATGCGCCCCCATTCGTCATCAAAATTGCAAACAAGGGCGCTGTCCTCTTCCATGTCAGAATAAATGAGCTTTTTGTCCGCGACATAGGCTTCCATCGACTTATACCAGTTTTGATGGTCTGCCATAACGGGCGTAATGACAGCGCAAGCGGACTTTAGGATATTGCGGCCGCGCAAGTCCGCAAGCTGCCAGCTTGAAAGTTCAAGAACCACGATGGAGCGCGCGCTTGTTTTTTCCAAAAAGGCAAGCGGGCTTACCGTAATGTTGCCGCCTAAAAAGCTCGTAGCACCTGCCTCTTTGAGGCAAAAGTGAATCGCGCTCGCAACGGAGGACTTGCCCTTGCTGCCCGTTACAGCAAGCAGCTTTGCTTGCGAAAGGCGCAAGAACACTGAAATGTCGGTTTCTATTGACCGTGCCCTTTCAAGGTACTTGTTGCCTTCAAGCCTAACAGCCGGGTTTTTAATGACGAGATCCGCGCCTTCGAAGTCTTCAATGTTGTGGCAACCTAGCACAAAGCGAACATTGGGCAAGTCTGAAAGGGCTGCAAGCGAGGGTTTAAGCTCATCCTCACCTTTTAGGTCCGTAACCGTGACGCAGGCGCCGTGTTCTGCAAAAAAGCGCGCACTCGCAGCCCCGCCGCCGTGAAGCCCTAAGCCCATGATAGTTACTTTAAGCCCCGCTATGTCTGAAGGACTTGCAAACGGCGGATTACAGAACGGATTATAATTCACGCTTTCAAGCCTTTCCATAACAAGGATTATATTCTATCCTTCCTTCAAGAAGAAAATCCTTGCCGAACTGCTTTATCGTTGCACCTGCTATCCTGATTGCTTCAGCGGGGGAGGATGCACCCCTGCCTTCTACTGCCGTCTTGCCGCTTCCTCCGAATATGGAAGGCGCGATGTAAGCGTGCGCCTTGTTCACGCAGCCTGCTTCTAAAAAAGATGCTGCAAGGGCGGGCCCGCATTCAAGTATGGCGCTGTCTATTTTCATCTTGCCAAGCTCTTCTACAAGTTGAGCAACATCAATGCCGCCTTCGCTCCTGTTAAGGGTGAGCATCTTGCATCCGTTTTCAATGTAAGGCGCGTGCCTTGCCGCATCAGTTTCCGCAGTCGCGATTATTGTTTCAAACTCCTTAGCAGTGCGTACAATCTGTGAAGAAAGGGGCATCTTTAAGCTAGTGTCGCAAACAATGCGCGCTGGCTGCCTAATAGCTTCAACGCGGGGGTAGCTGTCATCATGCCCATTTTCAAAGCGGCAAGTTAAAAGGGGATTGTCCGCAATGACAGTGCCCACGCCTGTAATGATTGCCGAATAGCGTAGCCTGTCAAAATGAACGCGCTGCTTAGCCTCCTCCCCTGTAATCCACTTGGACTTTCCAGAAGATGTGGCTATCTTGCCGTCGGCGGTCATCGCGTATTTAAGAATGATGAATGGCCGCTCCGTTGCTATATAATGAAAGAAAGCTTCATTCAAGGTATCGCACTCTTTTTTTAGCACGCCGCCTTTAACCGTTATATTTGCATTTTTAAGCGTTTTCACGCCGCCCCCGCAAATCAATGGGTTGGGGTCGCTTGAGCCAAAAACAACGCGCGCTACCTTGCTGCTTATAAGGGCGTCTGTACAAGGCGGTGTTTTCCCAAAGTGGCAACAAGGCTCAAGTGTAACGTAGACGGTAGCTCCTTCAGGCGAGGCTGTGCAGGATGCAAGCGCTGCCCTTTCAGCGTGGAGTGCGCCGTATTCCTTGTGAAAGCCGCGCCCTATGATTTTTCCATCCTTTACAATTACGCAGCCCACCATTGGGTTGGGGTTAACCCGTCCGCACCCTCGCCACGCTTCTTTAAGGGCAAGGGCCATGTATTGCTCGTCTGTCACCAAGTGCTTCCTTTTGCACAGTGTGCCACGCAAGCTAAAGTTTAGCAAGGGGACTTTTGGGGAAACTAGGAGCTAAAAGTTCCTAGCAAATGTCTAACTAGAAAAACAAAATCCTTTTAGCTATAATAATAGCAATGCAAAAAACAACGCCGCAGGTTAGCATTATAGTGCCTGTGTATAATGTAGAGGATTACCTTGAGCGTTGCCTAAACTCTATACAAGCGCAAACCTTAAAGAAATGGGAATGCATTTGCATTGATGACGGCTCAACAGACGGCAGTGGTGCTGTACTTGACGCGTGGGCAGCAAAGGATGCCCGCTTTGTTGTTATCCACAAGGAGAACGGCGGCACAAGCACAGCAAGGAATGCGGGGCTAGAAAAGGCAAGAGGTGAATACATAGGCTTTGTTGATCCCGATGACTGGATAGAAAGCGAAACCTACGAGCTTGCGTTTGACGCCGCGCAGCGGACGGGCGCGGACATTGTGCAGTGGGGGACTATCCTTGAGCTAGGCGATAAGGCAATCCCTACAAAGGTGCTGGATGAGGGATTCTTTGACATTGCGCGGGATTACGACAAAGGCTATAGTGGTGGAGCGTGTGATAAGCTTTTTAAGGCAAGCTTCATTTTTGAAAACGGCATCCGCTTTCCCGCGGGCGTAAGGCGCGGGGAGGATGTCTCCTTTTCTGTTATGGCTTATGCACTAGCGCAAAGGGTATTTTGCCTGGCCCGAGCACTTTACCACTATGACAGGACACGCGAGAACTCTAGCACTAACTTGAACTTCACGGAAGAGGCGCTCCTTGAGGATGCCGCGTCGCGAAAGCGCACATGCGAGCAAGTGGAAAAAATATTGGGGCGCGGAGGCGGCAGGCTAAGGGAGTTTCTTTTTAGCTTGAAGCTCATAATGAAATCATACTTCCTTGCCCCCCACCTACGCAACTACCGCCTTTTTCGCTCTATTTTTCCTGAAGTAAACAAGCAAATGCCGCTGTACTTTCTTAAAACAAGGACAAGGCATAGCTTTAAACTCTTTCTTGCCGCGTATAACATGGAAGCACTAATAAAGGCGGTTAAGCTGTTAAAGAAAAAGCTAAGAGGGCTTAAGCGATAAGGATAAGCGCGCGAGATGCTTAAATACTTGCGCCGATGCCTTTGCCTTGAATGCCGCTTGCTCATGCCCTGCTGTTGTGCTACTATCTTCTAGCTATGGCAAAGTGGATGCGTGGCGGCGTTGCCCTGTTTTTTCTTCTTATATTTGCGGGCGCGGCCTTTGCGCAAGTTGCGGCTGACCCTAACGACCCGTTTTACTCAGACCTTGCCGTCTGGGAAGCAATGGGCATTGTCAGCCGACTGCCCGCCGCCAGGCCCTACCCAATGCAGCTTGTGGAAAGCATACTTGAAACTGTTATAAACAAAGCCCCGCCGCGCGAGCGCCGCGTTGCCTTAGCGCACTACAAGAGGTTTTTTGGCAAGCCGGTTACCGTTGGCGGCAAGGTTGATGCGGCAATAGACAATGACCTAAACAAGCAGCTTGGCATAGCCTTTTCTGGGGACTTTAACCACTACCTTTACAAGAACTTTCTTTCCATAAGCGGCTCTTTCGACCTGTGGGCAATAAACAAGCTACCAGATGAGGAGCTTCTTCCCGCTTACACTTATTCCGCAAAGGATGTGATAGCGGATAACGCGCACCTGGGGCCTTTTTGGATTTTGCCTTCATTTAACGCTTCCCTTGCGGCAGGCACGGAAAACATCTACCTTATTGCAGGCATTATGCGCGGTTCCTACGGTCCTTTCCACGAGGATAGCGTTATTGTATCCCCAAGCGCTGTGCATTCGGGGCAAGTTTCGCTTGCCTTTAGAAGGGAAAAGTGGGCGTTTAACTCTAGCTTTTACGCTCTAAGCGCCACTGAAGACGGTGAATATGGCACTTCAATGGAGAATATTAATTACTATCCTGAAAAGTTTTTGTCTGTTCATTCTATCGACTTTCACCCATTCAAGTGGCTTTCTTTTTCCTTTGTAGAATCTGTAATGTACGGCGGGCGTGTTGAGCCTTTGTACATGCTGCCGCTTAGTGTGTATATGCTAAACCAAGGCTTGACAGGCTTTAGTGACAACAGCTATCTTGGTGCTACTTTTACTGTGAAACCCGCCCGCGGCTGGAAAATAGATGGTGTTTTATATGCTGATGACTTGGACTTTAACAATATAGCCACGTTCAACTGGGACACAAAATGGCGATTTGCGGGGCAGCTTGGCGTTTCCTACGCCCCGTGGTGGGGCAACATTCTTTCTATGATTTCGCTTAACTACACGGCTGTAATGCCCTACACCTACACGCACAGGGGTACAGATGACTATAGCGAGCTTACAACTGTGCCTAATTACCAGAATTACCTTCACGCGGGCGTGCCCTTTGGCTCTAGCCTTGAACCTAACTCTGACCGTATTACCTTAAAGGTAAAGACGCGCCCGCTTGAAGCCCTTGACATTGACCTTGTCGGCAGTTTTATTCGGCACGGCAATGTGAACGAAAACCTAGATGATCTATCTATTATAAGGCAATACATTACAGGCAGCTACGTTACCGACGGCTCTATTGCAAACTCCTCGTCCTCTAGCGCGGGGCATGCTAACTGGTATAGCACGCCCTTTTTAACCCAAGACACAATACAATATGTTTTCCAGCTGGGCTTTGACGCAACCTGCCGCCTTCCTTTTCTTAAAAGCGGAGGCTATATGGTGTTTAAGCTAAGCTACCGCTTTGAAGTGAACATTAACGGCGATGTCGGCACGCAGATTTACACAAATAGCGGCAATGTTTCCTCCTCCAGTTCAGATGATGAAATCAAGGCAGAAGCGGATTCACAGCTTGCCGCCTGGCGGTCGAGCATTTCAGGCACGACGGAGTTCAACAACTACGTATACGCAGGCTTTGAGTTTTTTTACTGATAGAACATGAGCGCTCACGTAAAGATTGGCATTAACGCGTTTGGCTGCGACCACGGTCGCTCAGGTTTTGGCGCATATCTTAAATCATTTGTAAAAAAAATTGAAGATCCAGGTCGCGCTTCTATTGAAGTATTCGGTCCTGAAATTGACAGGTACACCTATGTTTCGCCTTTTGTGCAATACGCGGGTGTTCATGTTGCGGATTCCCCAAAGGCTCAAAAATTATGGCACTTGTTTTCTTACCCTTCCTTTGCAAAAAAAAGAGGCTATGACGCGGTCATTTTTCCTGCAGGCACCGCATACCTTCCCGCCTCTTTGGATGTGCCGGCTGTGGTAGTGATTCAGTCCGTATTTGCTGAAAAAAAAGGGGATGAGGCCCCTGCCATGTCCTTGCTAACAAGGCGGCAACTAAGGCGAGCGGCGCGCATTATCGCTACAAGCGGCTTTGTGCGCGATAATCTAGTGCGCTTGTCAATACCTGAGTCGCTAATTTCTGTTGTCTACAATGGAATTGATCCTGAGCTTTTTTACCCGCGCACGGCAAGTGATTCAGGTTCTGTCTTAATTCATCCCTTTTCAATACGCCGACCTTACATAATATACGCTTCACGGATTTCACACCTTGCAAAATGCCATGTGGAGCTTATAGAAGGCTTCTCGATTTTTAAGAAAAAGACAGGGGCAGCGCACAGGCTTGTCCTTGCAGGCACTGACGGAAAAGATGCTGATGAGGTGCACAAAGCTGTGTTTGCTTCATCTTTTTCTTCTGATATTCTTTTAACGGGATATTTTCCGCATGA
This sequence comes from uncultured Treponemataceae bacterium, assembly GCA_964470435.1. Taxonomy (GTDB): domain Bacteria; phylum Spirochaetota; class Spirochaetia; order Treponematales; family Treponemataceae; genus Avitreponema. Next base: position 1,081 of record CAYYCW010000057.1, on the reverse strand, counting down.
AAACCTGCCTGAGCTTTATTCCGCGGCTGACGCTTGCATCTTTCCTTCAAAGACTGAAGGCGTAGGCTTTCCTGTGCTTGAAGCATTCTCTTGCGGTATTCCTGTAGCTTGCGCCGCTTGCGGGGCGCTCCCTGAAATAGCGGAAGATTGCGCCATCTTTTTTAATCCTGACAAACCTTCAGAAATTGCAGCCGCCATTGAGCGTGTGGTTCACCTTGATTCAGGCGCTAATGACAGCTTTAGGGCTGAACTTGTTGAAAAGGCAAAAAGAAGAGTAGCAGGCTTTACTTGGGAGCGTTGCGCTATTGAAACGCTTCAAATTGCGCTTGAGGCAGCTATTAGAGCTATTTAGCTGCCCCTAAGCGGCTTTAGGCTGTTTTTTGGTCAAGCAAAAGTATTTCAGGCTTTTCTTGGTTTTCAACATTGCTTTTGGAAATGACAGCCTTCTTTTTTCCCTCTATTGAAGGCGATTCATACATAAGGTCAATCATTAGCTTTTCTACAATTGTCCGCAAGCCGCGCGCTCCTGTGTTTTGCTTAATTGCAAGGTCTGCAATTGCGTCAAGTGAAGCGCCTTCAAACACCAAGTCCACGTCGTCCATGCCGAGAGAGGCTTGAAACTGCTTTACTATTGAGTTTTTAGGCTCTGTTAAAATGCGCTTTAAGTCTTCCTTGTCAAGCTCATCAAGTGCAACGGTTATGGGAAGTCTTCCGATAAACTCAGGGATCATACCGAATTTTGTAAGGTCATCGGGCGTAATTTGCTCATAAAGTTCTGAAAGCTTGCGTTCCTTGCTTGTCTTGATGTCCGCGCCAAAGCCCATGGGGTGGGAGGCAACGCGGCTTTCAACATACTTTTCAAGGCCTACAAAGGCGCCGCCGCAAATAAAAAGAATATTCGTTGTGTCAATTTTAAGCATTTCCTGGTTAGGATGCTTTCGCCCGCCTTGAGGCGGCACTGAAGCTAGAGTGCCTTCAATTATCTTGAGGAGAGCTTGCTGCACACCCTCGCCTGAAACGTCGCGCGTTATGGAGCGGTTTTCCCCCTTGCGGGCAATCTTGTCAATCTCGTCAATGTAGA
>CAYYCW010000056.1:0-9448 GCA_964470435.1 uncultured Treponemataceae bacterium | reverse complement strand
ACGATGTGCCGCGCGACGAGGAGTCTGCCGCCATTTGGGAAAGGATGGGCATTCCCAGGGAGCGCATTCACTTTTTGCCGCGCAAAGACAACTGGTGGGGGCCTGCTGGGGAAACTGGCCCTTGCGGCCCTGATACTGAAATGTTTATAGACACAGGTGCTGTCGCTTGCGGCGCGGATTGCAAGCCTGGCTGCCACTGCGGAAAATACGTTGAAATATGGAATGACGTGTTCATGCAGTACAATAAGCTGAATGATGGCAGCTACGAAAAGCTCGCGCGCCGCTGTGTTGACACTGGAATGGGCATTGAGCGCACTGTCGCCATGCTTAGTGGTAAAGCTTCTGTTTATGACACGGAGATTTTTACGCCCGTCATTAAGGCGGTTGAGCAGCTTTCAGGCAAGGTGTACGGCAAGGACGAGGCAAGCGATGTTTCCATCCGCATTATTTGCGATCACGCGCGCGCAGCCACCTTCATTCTTGGCGACCCCAAAAGCGTTACGCCTTCCAATGTGGGCGCGGGCTATGTACTGCGCCGCCTTATCCGCCGCGCTGTGCGGCACGGCAAAAAGCTCGGCATTGATGGCAAGTTTCTTTCTGCCGTCGCGGAGGTTGTGGTAGGGCAATACGCCGCGCCCTACCCCGAAGTTGCTGCAAAATCCTCCTTTATATATGCCGAGCTTGAGGCAGAAGAGGCTAAGTTCCTTCAAACGCTAAAGAAGGGGGAGGCGGAGTTTGAAAAGATGCTGCCCGGCCTTCTTAAAAACCCAAAAAGGATAATTTCAGGCCGCCTTGCCTTTAAGCTTTATGACACTTATGGCTTTCCCATTGAGCTTACAGAAGAGCTTGCAAGGGAAAGCGGCCTTTCCGTTGACAAGGAAGGCTTTAATGAGGCGTTCAAAAAGCACCAGGAGCTTTCAAGAATGGGGGCTGAGCAAGTCTTTAAGGGAGGACTTGCTGATCATTCCGAGCAAACTACAGCGTACCACACGGCAACTCATCTTTTACACCAGGCTTTAGCCATTGTGCTGGGCGAGCACGTGGAGCAAAAGGGAAGCAACATTACCGCTGAGCGCTTGCGCTTTGACTTTACTCATCCTGCCGCCATGACAAAAGAGGAAATTGCCAAGGTTGAAGACATTGTAAACGAACAAATAAGGGCGAACCTTCCTGTTACAATGGAGGTAATGCCGCTTGAACAAGCTAAGCTGAAAGGAGCGCGTGCTCTCTTTGGCGAAAAGTACGAGGATGTGGTTAAGGTTTACAGCATCGGCAGTTTTTCCAAGGAGGTGTGTGGCGGCCCTCACGTTGAGCATACAGGCGATTTGGGCGTATTCAAGATTCAAAAGGAGCAGTCATCGTCCGCAGGTGTAAGGCGCATTCGTGCTATTCTTGTAAAGGATGCTTCTGTGTAACGCCTAAAAAACTTAAATTGTTATAATTTAGGTGTATTTTTTAGACTGAAACTGACATATTGGAGGTTTTGTGTTGTTGAAAATAGTGGATACTATGATAAAGCGGATGCTTTTAGCTTCTTTTGCTCTTGCTTCTGCAACCGCTCTTTACGCGCAGCAAGCTGATCTGCAGCCCATAGCCATAGTTAAGCTTAACAAAAATGAGCCTATTACTCTTTCGCAGCTAAAGACGCGGGTTGCTGCTTACGAAAAGGAACTTGGCGCTTCCATGACGCCTAAGCAGCGGGCAGAGGTGCTTGACACCCTTGTAAACGAGCGCCTTGTAGTTCAGGCAGCAGAAAAAGAGGGCTTGCGCGTTACTGATTCTGACCTTAACAATAATTTTAACCAGCTTCTTTCCCAGCAAGTCGGGCGGGAAATAACGGAGGCTGAGTTTGCTAGAATGGTGCGCGAGCAGCACAGCATGACGCTAGATGAGTTTATGCGAAGCCAAAACGGAATGAGCCTTGCGGAATACAAGAGGTTTTTGCGCAGCCAGCTTCTTGCGCAGCAATATGTTGTAATGAAAAAGCGCGACCAAATTCAAAATGCGCAAGGCCCTGATGACGCGGCTATTCGCGCTTATTATGACTTGAACAAGCAGCAGTTTTTTCAGCCTGACATGGCAAAAATCTTCCTTATTATAGCGGAAAAGGGTTCTAATGCCCGCGCTGCTCAAAAGCTTGTAACGGACATTCAAAAGGAGCTGAAAGGAAAGCCTAGCGCTGTAAGCGCAATCCGCACTAGGTCGCAAAGGAACAATTCGGGCTTTCAGGCTGGAGAGCTTTTCATTAACAAGAATGAAACTGCAGCCATGCAGCTTGGAATTTCCATGCAAGCCTTGCTTTCAATCTTTTCCATGAATGTTAACGCTGTCTCTGATGTCAATGAAACTAAGGATGACTATCAGTGCTTTATTGTGCTTGAAAAGTTCCCTGCGAAAATCCTTGACATAGGCGATGAAATACAGCCTGGCACTGCAGTTACAGTTTATGAGTTTATACGGCGTAACCTTACAGCGCGGGCTCAAAATGAGGCTATGGCTAAGGCACTTGTTGAAATTATAAACGAGTTAAAGACGCCTGCTAATTATCAAATTATGAAGTCCGGCTCTGACTTAACAGCAACCCTTTCTTGGTAAGCGCATTATGGCTGGCAGAAGAAAGTCTAGAATTCTTGCGTTTCAAGCTTTGTACGCGTGGGAGCAGTCAAGGCAAGATTTGCAAGAATTACTGGATTTTTCTTGGCTTACCGATGTGCAAAAGGCCCGCCTTGGGGATGATGGCCTTTCTTTTGTAAGGCTTGTTGTCTTAGGCGCCATAGAAAACATTGCTGTAATTGATAAGATTATTTCCGAAAATATTATAAATTGGGACTTGTCTCGCTTGCGTAAGGTTGACCTTTCTATTTTGCGCATGAGCGTTTATTCCCTTCTTTATCAAAAAGATCTTCATCCTTCAATTACTATTGATGAAGCTATAGAAATTTCGCGCGAATATGGCTGTGATGATTCCTATAAGTTTATAAATGGGGTTTTAGACAGCATACGCAAAAATAGGGAGCTTAAAGGGCATAAGGGGTGAAAGGTAAGTATGTTGCTGCAACAGTTCTAGGCTTTGCCATGCTCTTGGCTGCTGCGGTTTTTGCATTTTTTTTATTTTTTGAGGATGCAAGAAACTTCTTTGAGAATTTAAGAAGCTTTTTTGTTGATGCAAGCGATAATCCCTTGATTAGAGACTACGCTTTTCCTGCTATTATTGATGAAGTTGACTCGCTTATTGAACAAGGAAAAGATAGGGAAGCCCTTTCATTGCTAAAAGGCGCAAGAATCAAGGCTGTAAGCGAGACAGAATGGCTATCTTTAGCAAAGCGCGAAATTGCGCTTTTTGACTTTGCAGCTGCAGAAAAGTCTTTAAAGCAGGGGCTTAATGCTTTTCCTGCAAGTGAAAAGCTTTCTGCTGTTATTGTTTACGTTCTTTTTCATCAAGGAAAGGCTAAAAGAGCTTCTAAATTTATTTCATCTATTGCTGAAACAGAGTTTGCCCCTTTTGCAGTATATGCTGAAATTATTTCAAGTAAGGGTATTTCCCCTCGCTCTGGTCAGGATGCAAAGGTTTCTAGAATTGCAAAAAAGTCAAGTTTAAGCTTTCAAGCTCCCCCTTCCTTATGCATGGAAGCATGGCGCTTTACAGGAAATCCTGTTTTTAGGCGTAGCGCTGCCCTATTCTATGCTATTACAGGGGATTATGGTAAAGCTGCTTCCCTTTTTAATGTTCTGCCAGAGAAGGGCAATTTAGCAAGGGTGGCATACCCTGATGACAGGCTTTTCCGCGCCATTTTAGCATACGATAGCTATAACTTTTCTGCTGTGCCTAGTCTTTTAGCGCTTAGAGATTTTTCTAATATAAATAGCCACACAACAGAAGAAGCTATGCTTGCAGCTGATGCGCTCTATCTTAGTGAAAATAAAGGGAATGCCGCCACTATATGGAGAAGCCTTTTTGAAAGCGGCGCTAAAAATCCTATTGTATTCTTGAATGCGTCCCTTACAGCTTCTTCATTGGCTGAAAAGATAGAACCGCTTGCGAAATGCTTGGAAATGTTTCCTGCCTATCACCCTGCCTTGTCTATTTATGTTAGAAGCGCAAGCGAAGCTAGCTTTCGCCAAGACGTTTTTCCATTTTACGGTACGGATTTTTCCCGCAGAGCTTTAGAAGAAACTTCGCTTGTCTCCGAGAATATGCAGCAAAATTACTTTGACAAGCCAGTTTCAATAGCCGATGCAGAAAACGCCTTGAATGCTGCGCGCGAAGCTGCCAGTGATGACGATGCTTTAAGCCTTCAAATTGGACTAGAAAGCATTAGGTTTTTGTGCTTTCAAGCAGGCAAGGTTTCACAAGCTCGCTATAATATGTGGAATATTCTTGAAAGATATAGCGAAGAAGACTTAGTGAAGGAATTTGCGCTTTGGTTTTTTGCTAAGCAGCTAGATTTTGATACGTTTTTTAAGCTAGCTAAAAGTTTTGCAAAGGTTAATCCTGTGTATGAGGGTATTGCGGATGCTGCGGATGGAAATTTTTCAAGGGCTTTGAGCAACTTTAGAAAAGATTTAGGCGAATCTTATAAGCTAGCAGCAACTGCAAATGCAGCACTTATCCTAAAGAATAGGATGAATTACGACCGCTCTGCTCATTACTTTATGCTTGCCTCTGACCTAACAAATGATGAGATTATAAAAAGCAAATTATACTATAATGTGGCTGTAGTTTATAATTTGCAAAAAGAGCAAGTTCGCGCTAAAGAAATGCTTAACCACGCTTTAGCCCTTGACCCGAATAACTATAGCGCAAAAGCTTTGCTAAAGCGTATCGATTAAACCTTTAACAAAGAAAGCTCATTTACGTGCTTCCTTTGTTAAAGCTAAGTTTTTTAGTTTTTATTCAACTATAGCGATTATATCAGCAGCTTTTAGGACAAGATGCTCTTCCCCATCTATTTTTACTGAAGTCCCTGCATATTTATCATACATAACCCTCTGACCAGGAGAAACCTTTATCTTTTCTGAATCATCCCCAATTGCTATAACCTCAGCAATTTGAGTTTTTTCTTGCGCAGTGTCTGGAATAATAATGCCTGACGCAGTTTTTGTTTCGCTTTTTTCCGTCTTGACAAGCACCCTGTCTGCCAAAGGTTTAAGTTTCATGTAAGCCTCCATAATTTCTATTAAGAAACATTGCGATTTTCTTTTTACTAAATATACGAATAAAATTTTAGAACGGCAATAGCTCGTTTTGCTAGAGATAAAAGTAATACTTATAAACTATAAGCCTGACGGCAGGCGATTAATGCTGCTTTTCCTAAATTTTAGCTGGAGAGATACCTCAGATCGAAACCGCTATAAGCTTGCACTGTGTATTTGCTACGACTTCTCCTAAGAAGGAAGCTAGGAACTAAAAGCCAAAATCCGTGTGGGGTAAAGTGAGCGAGAAGTGCTATGTGGTTTCTAGTTGCTTTACTCTAGGGCTTCCCGCTTTTTGACTAATAGCTTCCTGGCGAGGAAAACAGCCTATTGCAATGGCAAAATGCATAAAGGACAAAATGATTCTCTTTTTTGCCATCTTTTTGCGTTCTGTATTCTTTTGACACAAAATAAAATATTCAATCTTTTTTTTTGCCGGCGCAGTTCGCTTTCATTATTTTTATTTTCTTATAAACAAAGGAAATAAAAGAAATTTCAGGTTTTGCTTAATTTGGCATATTTTTTGCTTATAATAAAATAGTAAATGCGCAATTACTGGAGGCTTAATTTATGGAAAAATTGAAACTTAGGCGCAACGGCATAGAAAAAGATGCACTTACCGCATATCTTAGTGAAATTAACAAAATTCCTCTTTTAACAAAGGAGGAAGAGCGCGAATATGCGACTGCCGCAAAAAATGGAGATGCTGAAGCGAAAAAAAAGCTTGTGCAGGCAAACTTGCGTTTTGTTGTAAATGTTGCAAAAAAATACCAAAACCAGGGCATTCCCCTTTCAGATTTAATTAGCGAAGGAAACATAGGTCTTATGAATGCTGCAGAGCGATTTAACCCTGAGCTTGGCTACCACTTTATTTCTTATGCTGTGTGGTGGATTAGGCAGGCTATATTGAAGGCTATATGCGAAAAGTCAAGGATGATACGCTTGCCGCTTAACAGGGCAAATGAGCTTGTCCAAATTGAAAAACTCCGCAAGCATTCTGATGGCGCCATGACAGAAAGCGAGGAGCTTTCCCTTATTTCTAGTAGCATGGGGCTTGATTTGTCCGTTGTCCGCGAAATTATGAATGCAGCTCGGGACGTTGTTTCCCTTGACGCGCCTATAGACACTGTCCGTGGCGTTGATTCGGTGGGGGACTTAATAGAGGACAATCGCTATGAATCTCCGGAGGATTTTGCCATGAACATTTGGCTGCGCTCAGATATTGACTCGCTATTAGGCACGCTTTCAGCGCGGGAAGCTGAAATTATTAGGCTGCGATATGGGCTTGAAGGCAAAAAGCCAATGTCTCTTAAAGAAGTTGGCGATGTATTTGGCTTGACAAAGGAGAGAATCCGCCAAATTGAAAAAAAGGCTATAAAAAGCCTACAAGCGCCTAGTAAGATGTCAAGACTTGAGGCGTATGTGGCGTGATTTAGTATAGAGCTTTTAGCCTGACCTGTCTGCTGACAGACAGGCGGCTTTTAGCTTCTAGCTGAAGTCTAATTACCACAGTAACAATAACTTGAACTAACGCAAACCTTGCCGGCAAAACCTTTACCTACTCTGACACTCGTGGGGAATACGAGAACACTATTACATTTGGCGACAATGGAAGAACCTTTACCTACACGCGCACATATACTGGCTCAGGAACGGATTACGTCATAGGTACAGGATCCGGTGCTGTAAGCACATTTTCGTATTCAGAAGACGTGGAGTTTTATAATGAAGATCACACCCAGCCAATATAGGACTATCTAGGGCTTAATCCGATAGCACTAACCTTTACAACCGCGGATTCAGGACTTACTGCACTTGATACTGAAGATAAAGTTGAGATCATTACGGGCGGCAGCTAAGAATTCTCTCTCCTTTGCTGCGTTAAAAATAGTGGCGAAGTTACTTATGCTCAGATTTACTCTGATATAGGGGGCTGGTATTATAATTACAGAGAGGGCGATATTGTGTTCGCCTGGGGTGATGCTACAATTGACAACGCAATTTAAAATTACTTGACAATTCGCTGTAAGGCTTACTACGCCTTGCTATATCCTTTCGCGAATTATCGAGGAAAGCTGATATGAAAATATCGCCATGCGCGGGAGCCTTTCATAATGGTTATGCCACTATCCTTGCTAGCTTTCTTATGCTTCTTTCTCATTGGCGTAAGACCAGTTAACGATTTGGTTTTCTGCAAACTGCTTTTCCACAAGCTGCTTAAAAGGAGTACTCTTTATACATGGTTTTGCCTTGCTACGCGATTTGGGCTGCAATGCCCACCGTGTGCGTTTGTTTGTGCACGCGCTATTAGATGCTTTGTCTTTATGTGTATCCTATTTTAATCCACCCAGCGTGGTTATGCAACGTCCAGCGTGGTGTAGGTGTAAACCCTCGGTTCAAGCCTACAGCAATTGGGGAAACGCCTCAAGCTTATTGCCAATCCACAGAGATAAGCTCCTCTCACACCACAACTTCGCCTTCTTGTATTCGGAATCGACAAGTGTTTTAAAGCATAGGTTTGCTAGGTTCTTAGGCTAAAGAGTATGATAGTGTTGCGGAAGTAAAATCCTTAAAACCCCGCCATTATTCGTCTTTTGATTGTGGGGATAAACTGGCTTGCAAATCTGCCCTTACCGCGGTTTTTAACGTAAAAAAAGCCTATAATGGAAAAGGCGACTGCGCCAAAAAAGTTTACGATTAGGTCCTTCATTGTATCAATAAGGCCTATATCGATATAGCCGCCATACTTAGCAATCCAGTCCTCTCCGTTTACAATGAGGCTTTCTATTTTAACGTGGCCTACAATGTTTAAGCCTTCGGGATTTAACCTTACGGAGTTGATTTTGCTTATAATGTAGTCCTTTTGCATGTCCATGCTTAAAACAGAGTCAATAAAGAACTCAAAGAATTCCCACAGCACACCTATGGTCATGGAAAAGCAAAAGGATACAAAGGCAAGAAAGAAGGGAGAAAGCTTTAGCATAAAGCGCTCTGTTCTGTTAAATAAGTCTATTAGCACAAAGCCGAAGGCGGCTGTCAAAAAACCTGTAATTGAATGAAGCATTGTGTCCCAAAAGCGGTAGCGCGTGTAAAATGAAGACATTTCGCCTAGAATTTCCGCGCCGAAAATCAAAAAGAGGGCAAGCCAGTCAAGCCCGCGAGGTATATCTATTGCAAGCATCCTGTCTATGAAGATTGGAACTCCAAATAACACAAGGGTAAGCGCACAAGTAAAGACGTTTTCGTAATTGGCTATTGCTGCGTTTCGCGCAAGGATTGCTATTACAATGGCGGAAAGAATGCCGCGCAGGGTAAGCTTGTGCCTTATGTGAGTTCGCAGTGCAACGGGGTAGAGAAACTTAGCTTTTTTTTTCTTGAGGGCTTTAGTTTTAGCTATCATTTGCTTTAATTATAGATTTAAGCATTGAAAAAGCAAGTTAGAGAAAAATTACGCGTACAAACTTCTTTTTGCCCGCGCGTAGTATTAGCTCCTTGCAGTCGCCGCCGTCTTGAATATCAGCTTCTGTTATTAGCGCCTTTACGTCAGTTACAGCCTTGCCGTTTACAAAGGCTCCTCCCTGCTCTATAAGGCGACGTACCTCGCTTTTTGTAGCACCTAGCCTTGCTTCAAAAAATAGAGATACAGCGTCCATGCCGCCGTTTTCCTTAAACGCCGCAAGCGGGATTTCAACTGTAGGCATTGCCTCCTTATTGCCCTCTCCTCCTTTAGAAAAGGCTGCGTGCGCACCAGAAAGCGCCTTGTCAGCGGCATCCGCACCGTGTATTTCTTTAGTAACCTCCCAAGCTAGACGCTCCTTTGCCTTATTGATGTCGCCTGCGCAGATAGCGTCAATTTCTTCTATGGAAAGAAAGGTGAAAAGAAGCAAGAAGCGCCTAACGTCAGCGTCAGCTACATTGCGCCAGTACTGGAAAAAATCGAACACGGGCATCATTTCAGCGTCAAGGAAGAGCGCGCCTTTTTCGGTCTTGCCCATTTTCTTGCCGTCGCTACGCGTGATAAGCGGGAAGGTAAGGCCGAATACTTCAGCGCCCGCTTTGCGGCGTACAAGGTCAACGCCTGCTACAATGTTTCCCCACTGGTCATCGCCGCCTATTTGCAAGCGGCAGCCATGCCGCTCGTAAAGCTTTAGGAAATCGTAGCTTTGCAAAAGCTGGTAACTAAACTCCAGGAATGAAAGACCCGTTTCAAGGCGCTTTTTGTACGCTTCAAAGGTGAGCATCTTGTTTACAGAAA
>CAYYCW010000055.1:0-9480 GCA_964470435.1 uncultured Treponemataceae bacterium | reverse complement strand
ACAACGTGCCGGGCGTTGCGGGAATTGGCGCGGTAACGGCGGCAAAGCTCTTGAACGAGCACGGTACGCTTGAAGGCATTTATGCTGCGGCGAATAGCATTAAGGGAGCTGCGGGCAAAAAACTCATCGAGGGAAGGGAAAGCGCCTTTTTTTCACGGCGGCTTATAACACTTTCACGCGATGTGCCGCTGCCGGATGATCTAACAGCTTTCTCTTGCGAAAGCCTAAACACAGCGGCCGCTGCTGAAATCCTTTTGCGGCACGGAATGCCTAAGATTGCCGAAAGCTTTATCGGCAAGGCGGCGGTTAGCGCAATGAAGGCAAGCGGCACACAGCCGGAAAAGTCTAAAAGCGCAGGACCCCAGGCAGCGGAAGGAGATGCCGATTTTTGCGAGCCGCCTTTTTCGCGCTTTATCATTCCAGAAAACGAAGTTAAGCAAAACAGCGGGCGCTACTCCGCTATCTATTCTATAGAAGAACTTAGCTCGCTTATCGAGCGGGCGCTTGAGAAAGGCTTTGCCGCCTTTGACACCGAGACAACGGGACTCAACACGTTTCACGACCGCCTTGTAGGCTTTTCGCTTTCCGTTGAGGCGGGCACAGGCTTTTATGTGCCGCTTGAGGGGCCTAAGACAGATCTCTTGCAATACGGTGGGGACAAATCTCTTATCCCCAAAGAGCAAGCGATTGAGCAGCTAGAAAGGCTTTTTATAAATGAAGATTTTCTTTTAATAATGCACAATGGCAAGTTTGATATTGAAGTGATGCAAACGGCAGGAGCTGCCACCCCGCGCTGCGACCTTTTTGACACAATGATTGCCGCATGGATTATCGACCCCGACTATTCCTCCTTTTCGCTTGAATACTTAGCCGAAAGCCTTTTAGGTCTTAAAGGCATTGAGTTTGCCGAGCTTGTGCCTAAGGGCAAGACCTTCGCTGATGTGCCTTTGGAGCAAGCGCAAAAGTATGCGGCGGAGGATGCGGACTTTACCCTACGCCTATATGAGTTTCTTTCCCCAAAGATAAAGGATTTGAACGCGGAGCGTGTTTTTTCTGAAATTGAAATGCCGCTTGTGCCCGTGCTGACTGAAATGGAGTCGGTGGGAATTGCCGCAGATAAGGAGCGCTTGGAGAATTTTGCGCAAACGCTAGGCGCACAAATTGACGCTTGCGAGCGCGAAATTTTTGCTATTGCAGGCCATGAGTTTAACATATCCTCGCCTAAGCAGCTGCAGGAAGTGCTTTTTACAGAGCGCAAGCTTACGCCCGGCAAAAAGACAAAGAGCGGCTACTCTACTGATAACACCGTTCTAGAAAACCTCATTATGGACGACCCGCTTCCCTCGCTCATTCTTGACTACAGGGCGCTTTCCAAACTAAAGTCTGGTTATGCCGACGCGCTCCCCGCGATGGCGGACACTGCAGGGCGGATTCACACCAGCTTTATACAGACGGGCACGGCGACGGGCCGCCTTTCTAGCCGAGACCCAAATCTTCAGAATATCCCCGTGCGCGATGAAAACGGCAGGCAAATACGGCGCGCGTTTAACGCTCCTGCTGGTCGCGCTCTTGTTTCTGCTGACTATTCTCAAATTGAGCTCACCCTTTTGGCTCACTTTTCTGAAGATAAAAACCTTGTGCAGGCTTTTCTTTCTGGTGTTGACGTGCATACCCGAACCGCGGCGCTTATCTTTGGCTGCGCGGCAGAAAGCGTTACCGCTGAAATGCGGCGCACCGCAAAGACTATCAACTTTGGCGTAATGTACGGCATGAGCTCTTTCCGCCTTGCAAACCAGCTACGTATCCCAAAAAGCCAAGCCGCTTCCTTTATCAATGCTTACTTTGCAACGTATTCCGGCATTGCGGAATTTATTCAAGCCTCAAAGGAGCGCGCCGCGCGGCAGGGATGGGTAGAAACGCTTATGGGGCGGCGCAGATACATACGCGGCATAAGGAGCGCGAACCGCAACGAGAGAGCAGCCGCCGAGCGCGTTGCGGTGAACACGCCCATTCAGGGCTCAGCCGCAGACATTGTAAAGACAGCAATGCTAAAGATGAAGGCAGCGTTAGCGCAAAAAGGGCTTTCAGCTAAAATGCTTTTGCAAGTGCACGACGAGCTAATCTTTGAAGCCCCGCAAGAAGAAGCGGAAGAGACGGGCGTACTTGCAAAGGAAGTGATGGAAAGCGTAGCCGCGCTTAAGGTACCGCTTAAGGTGAGCGTTGAGACAGGCCCGTGCTGGGGAGACTTCCATTGAAAGAAAGCAAAATAGATAACGGCCGCAATCGGCTTGTAATAGGGCTTACAGGCAAGATGTGCGCAGGGAAAAACGTTGCTGCGGACATCTTAGCGGAAAAGGGCTTTGCCGTGATTGACGCGGACGCAGTAGCTCACCAAGCACTTGAGGAATGCACAAGCGAAGTGCTTGCAGCGTTTGAGCAGCTAGCGCATGAGCGCGGCATTAGCATTAAAAATGCTGACGGCAGCATAAACCGCCGCGAGCTGGGCAAGCTCTTGTTTCCTAATAGTGAGCTTCTTGCAAGGCAGGAGGCAATACTCTTCCCAAAGATCACAGAGATTATCACTAGCTTTGCGGATGAGCACAAAGAGACGCACACAGTGATTAACGCACCGCTCCTCTTTAAGTCACCGGTGGCCAACCTTTGCAACTTTGTCATTATAGTAACGGCGCCGGCTGTTGTCCGGCTTTTCCGCGCGAGGAGACGGGACGGTCTTTCTTGCAAGCGGATACTAGAACGATTTTCATCGCAGCGTGGCCTCTTTTCTCAAAACGCCATAAAAAATACCGATATTTTCAAAGTGAGAAATGTATCGGGCAGAGCTTCTCTTAAAAGAAAGCTTGAAAAGGTTCTCATGCTAAAGGATGCTTCTATTAGAAATCTTTGACTAACCAGTCTTGGTTTTCTCTTGACTAAAATACAAATAAAAAGATTGAGGTTTGTTTTATGGAACAGAAAAAAATGCTTTGGGTTGTTGCAGCCATAAGTGTTTTTGTGCTCATTATTTTTGGATTTGCTCTAGTTATTTACTCCCCTTCAAAGACTTCAGGAACAGACCGGCAGACAGCTTCAGTCGTTATTCCTGGAAGATCTACAGGAACAGCATGGGCAAGCGCTTCAGGCGGCGCGCAATCAGCAGTTGATCCGGACGCTTGGGTAAGAAGCCCCAATGCAGTGCCAGGCTTTGACACAGAAATTGTTCCTGCGCAGCCAGCTTCTGCGGAAAGCCTTACAGCCCTTAATCAAGCTTATGATATAAATCCTGATGCAAATGCAGTACAGGATAATACTGTAGATAGTGAAAAGACAATCAATGTGCGAGATCTCTCTTCCCGCTTTCAAAATGAGGAAAGATCAGTAGAGAGACAAGTGGTTAAAGCGCCGCCAAGCAATATTGAACTGAAACATACAGGCGTAATAGCTATAAATCATGATAACGCGAATACTAGTGCAAGGCCAGCGCAGACTGAAAGGCTAGCACAGGCTGAAAGACCGGCGCAGACTGAGAGACTAGCACAAGCTGAAAGACCAGCACAGCCTGTAAAGACATCTATGACAGTTGAAAGAAAAAGCAGCAGCGGTGCTGCGCGCCAAAAACAAACTGTTGTTGAATACTGGATTCAAACAGGCTCATTTTCAAGCAAGCTTAACGCGGAAAACGCAAGAAAAATGCTTACGGAGAGGTACTTAAACGCTGAAATTTTTACCAAGGAACTTAACGGGGCGCAAACTTATCGTGTTCGAGTAGGTCCTTACACAGACAAGGCTGAAGCTGATTATTGGCTTGGAACTATATCAGAAAGCCCTGAGTTTTCAGGAAGCTATGTTTCAAGAGTAACAGCGCAGCGTTAGAACTAAAAGCTAGTAGCTATTTTAAGCCACTTTAGAACAATCGGCGTATATAAAAGACATGAATGCAAAATTCATGTCTTTGTTTTTTTTATGCTTGCTTTTTGCTAATGGTATAATCAAAGCTGAAGCTAAAACTTCAGACAACGAGGAAAGCAAAACAACATCAGAAAAAAAAGTAGTGTTTTCTTCCCTTGCACTAATTGATAATCCTTTCGTTGAAGCGCGCTATAAGGCTAATTTTATTACGGGGGATAAAACATCTAACGCTGACACATTTAGGATTAAAAGCGGAACAGACGGCTTTCTCGCTTCAGTCTACGGCAAAAAGCCTGAAGGTGAGATATTCGAATTCACTTCATTTAGGGCAGGAATTTCCCCCCTAAAGAACATCAAACTTTCTGTAGATTTTTTCTATGGCTCCGTATCCACAAATGGGCTTGCATCGCGAATTAAAAATGCACCTTCAACAAGCAGCTCTACAGCGTATTCTCCTGTTAAGCCCACGCACTCCCGCTTTTTTGGGCAAAGCACAGCCTCAGATAAAAACACAATAGCGGGAGAGCTTTTTGCGGGAAATTGGCGCGCTGCCATTTACGCGGACAATACAGAGGACGACCCTGAAACCATCTGGTTTACCGCAGGCTGGGTAGGAAAGCCGCCCGCAGCCCAGTCAAGCACAATGCTTTCTGTTATGGCGTTTGGCGGCAAGGGCTTTTTCCAAGAAAAGGAGTCAACATCGTGGTTTCCCTCATCAACACACAGGGATACTGAATCGCAAAACATATACGCAGGCGGGGAACTTGCGCTTAAAACAAAGCAGCTAAGCTTTTCCCTCTTTCTTGCGGGCGCGGACGGCACGCTTCGCCCCGATTCGGGAAGATTAGCTGCTGATGTAGCTGTTTACGGCAAAAATGGGCGTGTTTCCCTCTTTTACACGCGCACAGACAGGGACTATTTGCCGCTTTCAGGCTCAAAGCCTACAATGC
The DNA here is from genome assembly GCA_964470435.1 of uncultured Treponemataceae bacterium. GTDB lineage: Bacteria > Spirochaetota > Spirochaetia > Treponematales > Treponemataceae > Avitreponema. The sequence continues at coordinate 4,624 of CAYYCW010000055.1, read as the reverse complement.
TTGAAAAGGCAGGGCTTTCCCCCTATTTTACCCACACATTCCGCAAAAAATTCTGGTTTAGAATATCCGCAGGCGGCCAAATTTACATTGCCCTTAAGCCTGGAGACAAGATTACCTACGCCGATAGCGAGTATTGGTTTGCAGGTAGCTTTATTACCCTTTCTATGCGGAACTCATCCTTAACGCTTAGGGAAAAGGCTACAGGAGAAAAAATACAGTTTGAAGCTGCTTTTAAAAATTCTTCTCTTTTTTCAAAAAAGCTAGTAATAAGCTCCACCGCAAAGATTGCCTTTCCGTGGACTTTTCAAGAAACAGAAACCGAAAAGCTTACCGCAGAAGTAAAATACCGCTTTACACTTTACCGTGAGGCAGGAATAAAGGGCGAAATGGAAAAGGAAGAAGCTGAAGACGATCGCGAATACACAGCAACAGTGTTTTACGCTGACCGCGTTAAAATAGGAAGGATAAAAACAGACTTGTCCGCCCAACTTTCCGCGCACACGGACAAGCGCAAGTTTTCAGGCAGTGTTACAGCAAAGGTGCTTATTGATTAAAGAATCACCTGCGGCGGCAAAACACGCGATAATTCATAAACTCAAAAATAGGATGCTTTCTTTCCATTTCTGCAAGCCATAGAGTGCTTACAGCATTTGAGCCAAGCGCTTCATACGCTTCTGTAAAATCCTTTACGCTTTTTTCAAAATGAGCGCGCGCGTATTCAAGCGTTACAGTGTCATTCATAAGAAGAGGCCAGTTAAGGGACTGGGCAAGAAGAATTTCCCTTGCAGCTGCGTTCAAAAAGCGCTCATTAAGGCCGCTTGCGTTTGGGAAGCTCTCTGCAAGGTCTACCATGCGGGCAGACGCCTTTTTTATATAAGGATAAGTCCAGTCGTTTGCGCTATTCAAAAGCTCGTCAGCATAGCCGCTTTCAAAACAAGAAGAAAAAACAGGGCAAACAGGCTGCCTTCTTTCCTTTTCGGCTGAACGCCTTTTTATAAGCGAAGAAGGGCGCGCAAAAGAAATGTCTTCTACAGAAGCCGCTAGCCTAAATAGCGTTTCAAGCCACGCAACGCCTTCAAACCAGCTGCCGCCAAAAAAAGATGCAGGAAATGTGCAAGTCCTGCACACGGGCGCGCCTTCAAGGAAGGCAGAACTGTCAGAAAGAGCTTTAACGCTTTTTTCAAGAAAGACTTTAGCGTCAACTTCAATCTGCGCCTGTGCAAGGTTGGAATCATACAGTGCGTCTGTTTCAGGCAACTCGTCTGTTTCTTCTTGAGTACTGCGCGAAAAAAAGCGAAAGCCCGTAACGCGCCTTCCAAGCGTTACGTCAAACAGGGGCAGGAGCTCTTCGCTTTCAAGGGTAAAGCCAATATCCCTGTCAACATTCAAATACACAGGGTTATGGCAAAATCCGCGTTCAGCGCCTGCAATTTCTTCCAAAGCAATAGAATCGTTTGGAAAAACATTAAAGCCATTTTCGCAGGCGGAAGGAGCAAACACCCCAGTGCTTGGAGGAGTTTCTGAAAACAGCAGGGCGATGTTTTCTACAAGGCTATAGCGCATTCCGTATGCCTTTAATGTCTTTTCAATACCTGGAAACCAGCCAAGGGCAGGAAGCCAAAAGCCTTCAGGTATTGCGCTAAAATGTTCGCGGTAAGCCATAATGCCAGTTTCAATTTGGGCATTAATAGCTTCTGGAATATCCTGGTAAAATGGGAAAAAGCAGTAAGTAGCTGATGTGGCAAGAAGTTCCACAAAGCCGCGCTCTGAAAAGTAATCAAATCCTTTAAGGATATTTCTTTTATAAACGTTTGCAAAATCACCCATGTTTTTGCGCAAAAGATCAAGGTGATTTTCAAGCGTTTTAAGCTTTAAGCCTGAAAATTTGCCTTCTTCAATCAGCTTTTCAGCATACTCTATTGAAGCTTTAAGATGATTTTCGTAGCGCTCCTGCATAAGAGGATCAGCTAGCATTTCAGAAAGCTCAGGGGAAAAGGCAATAGCAATTCGGAATGGCACGCCATCATGCTCCATTGAGGCAAAGGAGCGCAAAAGCGGAAGATATGTAAACGTGAGCGCGTTAAAAAACCACGATTCTTCAACAGCGCCCGCGCTTTCAACATTGCGCACATACGGAATATGCGCGTCAAGTACAAAGACTAGATTTTTTTTTCTCATGGCGCCCCTCAAGAAAAAGACTGCCTATGATTCCTCCAGTATTTTCTTCTAAGGTCTTTAATGCCTGAAAGGGAAAGAATCGGCGAAATGCTTTCAGTTTTAGAAATTTCTAGCTTAGCTGCTGGAGGAATGCACAGCGCATTTGACTGGGCTAAGACAAAATTCCTGTCGGAGGAACTCAGCACAACAAGATCCACGCGGCAAAAGCAGTGCCGTTCAGGAACATGAATATACCATTTTCTATCATAGGGAGATATTATAACATTGTAAGAATCCCTTGACTTTGTAAGCGTAGCATCGTCAAAAAAGGAAACACGTAGCCCAAAGCTTTCAAACGAATGCTTGGAAACGCAGGCGGAAAACTCAATCTTATTAAAATCCCAAAACACAAACACCCAGCCCGGATTCCTTAAAAGGATATTTACCGCTGTTTCATTATATGACTTTACAGAAGCCGCTTTCTTTTTAGCATTATCATCTTCGTCTTCATCAAAATCCAAAGGCAATGCAGCATAAAAATCATCTTGAATTTCAAGAAGCTCACCTATAATTAAGCGGCGGTTAAGGGATGGAGGAATGTCCACGCCGAATTTATCCCCAAGCTGTATAAGCTCTTGGGTGGTGAGCGTTTCAAGATATGCCTGGCTAAGCGAAGTGTTTTCCATAGCGCTAAATACTATGATGTAAATAAAGAAAAATAATGTCAAGGCGGGCATTCGGGAAGGAAGATTGTGATAGTTAATAGTTAAAAGCTAATAGCTAATAGCTAACACCCAATTTATCCCCTTGCCCTAAGCTCATCGTTGATGTAAACTTAGAGCGAACAAGGCTTTTTGCAAGCGCTTCATTTTATCAATTAAGGAGGCTTAAAGGTGGACGCTGACCCTGGAGGCGGCAGTAAGGGCGCAAAGGCGCTAGGACACAGTAAAGCCATTCCAAGATGCAGGGAGCTTGCGCGAGCTTGTTGCCGCCAGTAAAACGCTTTCCCTAAAATTTCCCTTGCAAGGAATGACTTTATTCGCTCATTCTACAAGCTAAGGGATTTTGGGGATATGATTAAAATCTGGAAACAGGAAAACGGCAAGTTTACAGAAGGCTCAAGCGCGGATTCCCCTGTGTGGGTGGACGCAAGGAGCGTAACGCGGGAAGATATTAGGGTTCTTGAAACTGAATACAAGATACAGACTGAAACCATAATAGACATTCTTGATGAGGATGAGCTTTCCCGCCTTGACTGGGAAGACGACTATGTCATTGTGATTGTGCGCCTTCCTATCTTTAAGGCAGAAAACGATATAAGCTATTTTACAACGCCATTGGGCATTATCCTTTATCCGGACAAGGTTATTACAATTTGCTGGACGGACTGCGAGGTTTTGCACGACATGGCGGCTAACCGCGTAAAAAACCTTTCGCTTTTAGACCTGCCCTCGTTTGTGGTAAAGACGCTTGCCCGCGCGGACTTGATATTCCTACGCTACCTGAAAGCTATAAACAGAAAGGCCGCGTCGCTGCAAACAGCCCTTGAAAAGTCCGTGCGCAATTCTGAGCTTTTGCAGCTGCTCAATCTTGAAAAGTCCCTTGTCTATTTTACAACCTCGCTTAAAAGCAACCAGCTCCTTTTTGAAAAGCTAGTAAAGACGCGCCTAATACAGATGGATGAGCAAGACCGCGAATGGCTTGAGGATCTAGAGATTGACAACAGGCAAGCTATTGAAATGGCGGACATTTATACGAACACGATGTCCGGCACGATGGACGCCTTTGCCTCTGTCATTTCCAACAATTTAAGTATAGTGATGAAAAGGCTCACCGTCATTTCCCTTGTGCTGATGATTCCAACGATGATTACAAGCTTTTTTGGAATGAACGTGCCGCTCCCCATGGGGAGCTGGGGCGGATTTGCGCCCATTGCCGTCATACTCTTTGCCTGCATTGTCTCCTCGGCGGCGGCGTCTATGCTTTTAAAAGAAAAGAGCCAGCGCAAAAAAAGGAAGGGCAGCATGGAAGCCCTGCCGCAAAGGAAGAGGCGCCGCCTTGCCGTCTGGAAAGAGCGCCTTTTGCAAGAACCCGTAAGTCGATAGGATAGTTTATAGTTTTTAGTTTTTACAGAACTCAGAACTCAGAACTACTGGGAACTAAGCGCTGAGCACTCAAAACACAAAAAATGTAACTTTTACAAAAAAAAACTTGACAACGTTATAAAGCTCTTGTATATTGCCGATTAGAGAGTTGGATATTGTACATTCGTGTGCAATTCTAAAAAAGCGCAAAAGGAGCTTAAAAGGCTGGTAGCAAGAGTTTCTGAACGCCCTGCAATTTATTTTCTAACCTATTAAAAAAGTTTACATATTACAAAAAGTTTTTTGCCGCTAGGTGGGTAGCGTGGCGCGTGGTTTTGCAGGGACTTAAGGAATTTGAGCGCAAGTGTTTTAAGACCAATTGC
>CAYYCW010000054.1:0-9484 GCA_964470435.1 uncultured Treponemataceae bacterium | reverse complement strand
GCGCGAGCAGTTTGAAATGCGCACGCACAAGCGCTTGATTGACATTATTGAGCCAACTCCTGAGGTGATGGATTCTCTTATGAAGCTTGAGCTTCCTGCAGGGGTTGATGTTGAGATAAAGCAGTAGCCTTTGGGTTCTAAGGCAAGCATGGTTGGGTGTTGCGTGCTGTTATTAGGAGAGTGTCAGGAATGACAGGTCTTATGGCAAAAAAAATAGGGATGACGCAGGTTTTTGATGAAGCCGGCAATATGATTCCTGTTACAGTGATTCATGTTGAGCCCAATGTTGTGGTTTCGACTAAAAGCAAGGAAACGTCTGGCTATGATGCGGTTGTTATGGGTTTGGGTGCGCTTAAGCCTTCCAAGGTAACAAAGCCGTATGCGGGGCAGTTTGTTGAGGGAATTGCTCCTGTTCGCCATCTTAGGGAATTTCGTGACTTTGATCGTGAGATTAAGGTGGGGGACAAAGTTGGTGTTGAGCTTTTTGAGTCTGCGCGATTTGTTGATGTGACTGCTATTTCCAAGGGAAAGGGCTTCCAGGGTGTTATGAAGCGATGGGGTTTTCATGGCGGTCCTTCTGCGCATGGCTCAAAGTTTCATAGGGCGCCGGGCTCCACTGGGCAAAACACTTCGCCTAGTCGCACCATGAAAAACACTAAGATGTCTGGTCGCATGGGGCGCAATCGCGTTACAGTTCAAAACTTGCGGGTTCACAAAATTGACCCTGAGCACAATATTCTTTTGGTGCGCGGCGCTGTTCCCGGAAAGAAGTCTTGTGAGCTCATTGTAAAGATGGCAGTAAAAAAAGGCTTTTAGCAGCTGGAGAAGGCAATGGAAAAGCAAGTATATTCAGTTGACGGCAAGGAGCTTCGCTCCATTACTCTTGATGATAGGGTTTTTGGAATCCCTGTGAACAAGGCTGTCATTTATTATGCAATTAACAATGAGCTAGCCAATGAGCGCGTGGGCACTGCGTGCACAAAAACCCGTTCTGAAGTGCATGGTTCTAATGCTAAGCCGTACAAGCAAAAGGGCACCGGGCGCGCGCGGCGCGGGGATAAAAAGTCTCCGCTTCTTAGGGGAGGCGGCGTTATTTTTGGGCCTAAGCCAAGGGATTACAGTTATTCTATTCCTAAAAAGATGAAGCGCTTGGCTGCAAGGTCTATATTGAGCATGAAGGCACAAAATGACAGCATTACTGTGGTTGAAGATTTTACCATTGAGGATGGAAAGACAAGAAACCTTGTAAAGATTCTTAATAACTTTATGAAGGATGAAAGGACGGTGTTGATTACCGGAGGAGATGATCCAATGCTTAAGCGTGCGGGAAGGAACATTCCGCGTCTTTATTTTCTTGCATATAACCGCCTGCGTGCGCATGATCTTTTCTATAGTCGCCGCCTTATTATCCTTGAAAGCGCTGTTAAAAATCTTTCAAGCTTTTTTGCGCATGCCGATTCCGCGAATGGAGATGCATTATGAGGGATGAAGATATTATCATTGCACCTGTGCTTTCTGAAAAGTCTAACGAGTTGCGCGAGCAAGGTAAGTACACTTTTAAGATTCATCCTGATGCTACAAAGATTCAAGTGAAAGATGCTGTCCGCAGGCTTTTTGATGTGAAGGTTCAAAGCTGCACTGTTATTAATGTGCGCGGAAAGGTTAAGCGGCTTAGAAATAGGCCTGGAAGGACATCGAGTTACAGGAAGGCTGTTGTTCGCCTTGCGCCTGGCAACACAATTAAGGTGTTTGAGGGTGCATAGAGTTTTGGTTTGAAATAGGGAAGATATAATGGCTCTTAAGGTTTACAAGCCTATAACGGCTGGGTTGCGTGGGCGCATAGACTTGCGCAAGGATGAAATTACTGCCGACAAGCCTGAAAAGCGGCTTACAAGTGGGAAGAAGTCGTGCGCGGGACGTGGTGCTAAGGGAAGGATTTCTGTCCGGCATAAGGGCGGCGGGCACAAAAGGCGTTACCGCAGCATTGATTTTAAGCGCGATAAGCATGGCGTGCCTGGTACGATTAAGACTATTGAGTATGACCCGAATAGAAGCGCAAATATAGCCCTTGTTTTTTATGCTGACGGAGACAAGCGCTATATCATTGCGCCAAAGGGATTAATGGTTGGGCAAAAAATCATGAGCGGTGAAAGCGCTTCTTTGAATGTTGCTAATGCTCTTCCCTTGCAGTCAATTCCTGTTGGCTTTACTGTTCACAACATAGAACTTTCTATTGGAAGGGGCGGACAAATGGCTCGTTCTGCGGGAGCGTCCGCGCTGATTGCGGCAAAAGAAGGCGATTATGTTACAGTGAAGCTTCCTTCTGGAGAGATGCGCATGGTTCACAAGCGTTGCTATGCAACCATAGGCGAGGTTGCAAACGAGGATCACTCTAATACTAGCTTGGGTAAGGCGGGGCGTTCTCGCTGGCGCGGCATTCGTCCTTCTGTTAGGGGTATGGCTATGAATCCTGTAGACCATCCGCTTGGAGGTGGCGAGGGAGCTGGAAAGGGGCGCAATCCTGTTACGCCATGGGGTCAGCCATGTAGGGGGTATAAAACCCGCAATAAGCGAAAAAACTCTACCCGTTTTATTGTTAAAAGGCGAAAGTAGGAGGCAGAGGTGTCCAGATCTGTAAAAAAGGGGCCTTTTATTGAAAAGAGCCTTTATAAAAAGGTTGTGGAGATGAATAAGTCAAGCGACCGCAGGCTTATAAAAACGTATTCAAGGTGTTCTACTATAATTCCTGAAATGGTTGGAAATACAATTTCTGTTTATAATGGCAAGGCTTGGATACCAGTGTATATTACAGAGAACCTTGTGGGGCACAAGCTTGGAGAATTTGCGCCCACGCGGCATTTTCGCGGGCACGCTGGTTCTGACAAGAAAGCTGGAAAGTAGGTGGCGGTATGGCGGATATACGCGGATATAGGGCTATTTCAAAGTTTTTGATTGCTTCCCCTTTTAAGGTTCGTCCTGTGGCCGATGTTGTGCGGCGAAAGGGCTACACCGAAGCTATGGCTATTCTTGAAAACATGCCCCACAAAGGAGCCCGACTTATAAAAAAGACAATGAAGTCGGCGGCGTCTAATGCTCTTTATGATAACAAGGGGCTTGACGAGGATATGCTTTTTGTAAAGGAAATTTATATTGATGACGGACCAAGGATGAAAAGGATTTGGCGGCGCGGGCGCGGGCGTGCAGATGTTCTTCTAAAGCGGATGTGCCATATAACTGTTGTTGTTGGTGAAAGGAAGGGCAAATAAATGGGTCAAAAAGTTAATCCTATTGGGCTTCGGCTTGGAATAAACAAGACATGGGATTCTCGCTGGTATGCTAGTCGAGGCGAGTATGCAGAGCTTCTGCATGAGGATTTGAAAATCCGTAAAATGATTCGTTACTTGCCGCAGTGCGCAAATGGAGATATTTCAAAGGTTGAAATAATACGTCATCCACAGCGAATAACTATTGTAATTCATACAGCCCGTCCTGGTGTGATTATAGGCGTTAAGGGCGCAAATATTGAACAAATTGGAGCAGAAATCCAGCGCCAGTTTACAAAAAAGGTGCAGATTAAAATAAAGGAAATTAAGAGACCCGAAACCAATGCCTTTCTTGTGTCTCAGAATATTGCAAGGCAGTTGGTTAATAGGGGGTCTTTCCGAAGGGCGCTCAAGCAGGCTTCCTCGCTTGCAATGAAGGGCGGCGCGCAGGGAATTAAAATAAGGATTTCCGGGCGTTTAGGCGGTGCTGATATGTCAAGGACTGAGGAACATAAGGAAGGAAGCATTCCTTTGCACACGCTTCGCGCTAACATTGACTATGGTTTTTCCGAGGCTGATACAACATATGGAAAAATCGGAGTAAAGGTGTGGATTTATAATGGAATGATGTATGATCATGACCAAAAGGAAGATGCTGGAGTTTTGCTGAAGCGACAGCGCCGTGCACATGCTGGGGCTCAGGATTCTGGCGGAGAGCACTCAGCACCTCGTGCGGCTTCGGAAGAAAGAGAGGGGGTAGGAAATGGCGCTGAGTCCTAAAAGAATAAAGCATAGAAAGGTGCAGCGCGGGCGCATCAAAGGTGTGGCTTCAAGATGCAATTCTGTTGATTTTGGTGATTATGCACTTGTAGCTCTTGAGCCTTTTTGGCTTACAAGCCGCCAGATTGAAGCTGCCCGCGTTGCAATTAACCGTAAAATACGGCGCGGCGGCAAGGTGTGGATTCGTGTTTTTCCTGACAAACCTTACTCAAAAAAGCCTGCTGAAACGCGTATGGGGAAAGGCAAGGGCTCTCCGGAGTATTGGGTTGCTGTGGTTAAGCCAGGCACAATTTTGTTTGAACTGACGGGTGTTGATTCAGGGCTTGCCGCTGAAGCCATTAAGTTGGCAGGGGCTAAGCTTCCTTTTAAGACAAAGTTTGCTGTTCGCGGCTCAGAGGATTAAAAGGGTATTGATATGAAAAAGAAGGATGTAAAGGATTTGTCTTTGCCTGAGCTTATTGCAAAGCGCAATGAGCTTTCAAAAAAATACATGGACTTACGCTTTCAGGTGGTTTTGGGTCATGTGGACAATCCTCTTCAAAAGAGAACAATGCGTAGAGATATAGCAAGACTTAATACTCTTATTGCATTGAGGAAAGAATAAACAGGAGCATTCCTTTTATGGAAGATAATAAGAAATTAGGGGCTAGGGAATTTACAGGCATTGTGACAAGCAACAAAATGGATAAAACCATTGTTGTGCAAGTGAGCACAAGAAAGCTTCATCGCCTCTACAAAAAATATGTGTCCCGCAGCAAGAAATATTATGCACATGACGAAAAAAACGAAGCTTGCATAGGTGACACTGTAAGGATTATATCATCCCGTCCAATAAGCAAGATGAAATGCTGGAGACTGGTTGAAATTGTGGAAAAAGCGAAGTAAGGGGATATCGACATGATTCAGGTGCAAACAAAGCTTAATGTAGCTGATAACTCCGGCGCTAAGCTTGTGCAGTGTATCAAGGTGCCTGGTGGCACCCATCGCAGGTACGCGAGCATAGGTGATATTATTGTTGTTGCAGTGAAGGATGCGCTGCCGACTTCTTCCATTAAAAAGGGAACAGTTGAAAAGGCTGTTGTTGTCCGTGTTTCAAAAGAATACCGTCGCCCTGACGGTACATATATACGCTTTGATGATAATGCTTGTGTAATCATCGATGCGAATAAAAACCCTAAGGGAAAGCGCATTTTTGGTCCTGTAGCGCGAGAGCTTAGGGATATGGACTATATGAAAATAGTGTCTCTTGCGCCGGAGGTTCTTTAGGGAAAATGGCTATGAATAAAAAATTCAAAATACGAAGAGATGATACTGTTGAAATAATTGCAGGGAAAGACAAGGGTAAGCGTGGCTCCGTTGTGAGAATTCTTCGCGAGAAGGATCGGGTTATTGTGCTGGGGCTTAATATGGTAAAAAAGGCCATGCGTAGAAAAAGCCAGCAGGATCGCGGTGGAATTATAGAAATTGAAGCTCCGATTCACGTTTCGAACGTTATGATTGTATGCAAAAAATGCGGGCCTGTCCGCATTGGTTATAAGCTTGATGGTGAGAAGAAAACGCGCATTTGCCGCAAGTGCGGGGAGGCTTTGTGATGGCTTCATACGTTCCGCGTCTTAAAAAGCTGTATGTTGAAAAAATAGCTCCGGAACTCTTCAAGGAAATGGGGTATAAGTCTGTTATGCAAACCCCTAAGCTTGTAAAAATTGTGCTAAGCATGGGAATTGGTGAAGCTATTTCAAATAAAAAGCTCCTTGATGCCGCAGTAAAGGATCTTTCCCTTATTGCAGGGCAGGATGCTGTAAAGACAAAAGCCAAGAAAAGCATAGCAAACTTCAAGTTGCGCGCGGGCCAGGAAATCGGTGCGATGGTTACACTGCGGGATGCTAAAATGTATGAGTTTTTTGATCGCTTCGTAAATGTTGCTCTCCCGCGCGTTAAGGATTTCCGCGGGGTGAATCCCAATGGATTTGATGGCAATGGCAATTATTCGCTTGGTGTTACAGAACAGATTATATTTCCTGAAATTGACTTTGATAAAATCGAAAGAATCTCCGGGCTTAACGTAAGCGTTGTGACAACTGCAAAGACAGATGCCGAAGCAAAGGCTCTGCTTGCAAAGTTTGGAATGCCCTTTAGAAAATGAGGTGAGAGTTTTATGGCTACTACAGCAATGATAAATAAGGCAAATGCCACCCCTAAATATTCAACGCGGAAGTATAACCGTTGCAGAGTGTGCGGACGTCCAAGGGGTTACCTTAGAAAATACCAGATGTGTCGTATCTGTTTTAGGAAATTAGCCAGTGAAGGGCTCATTCCGGGCGTTACCAAGTCCAGTTGGTAGGAGGTAAGTATGAGTGTTTCTGATCCCGTGGCGGATATGCTTACAAAGATTCGCAATGCGGCGATGGTTCGCCATGAAAAAGTGGATGTCCCAGCCTCAAACCTTAAGCTGGAAATTGCAAGAATACTGAAAGATGAAGGTTATATTAAAAATTTTAAGCGCATTTCCGCAGAAGGTGGTCAAAGCACTATCAGGGTGTTTCTAAAGTATGATAACTTAAACAGGTCAGTTATTCACGGACTTGAGAGGGTTTCCAAGCCTGGCCGCCGCGTTTATTCGGGCTATAAGGAGCTTCCGAGGGTTTACAATGGCTTTGGAACCTTGATTGTATCAACGTCTGTCGGTGTAACTACAGGGAAAAAAGCCCGTGAAAAGCAGGTTGGCGGCGAATTGCTTTGCAAGGTCTGGTAAGGGGTTTATATGTCTAGAATTGGAAAGCTGCCGGTTTCTATTCCTGCGGGCGTGAAGGTTACAGTTTCCGGTGATTCTTTTGAAGTTGAAGGGCCTAAGGGAAAGCTTTCGCAAAGGTATGATCCTTCTGTAACTATAACAGTTGAAGGCGATCAGGCTTTTGTAGCACGTGTCAATGACTCTAAAAAGGCGCGATCATTCCATGGGCTTTACCGCAATCTTTTGAACAACATGGTGATTGGTGTAACAGAGGGCTTTACAAAAAGCCTAGTTATAAATGGCGTAGGCTATCGTGCGGAAGTGCAGGAGAATATGCTTGTGCTTAGTCTTGGCTACTCTACGGATTTTGTCGCAGGCATTCCGGAAGGCTTGTCTGTTACTGTTGATGGACAAGGGAAAATATCCATTTCGGGAATCCGCAAGGATCAAGTGGGAAAATATGCAGCAGAAATAAGAAAGCTTCGCCCACCGGAGCCATACAAGGGTAAGGGCATTCGCTATGAAAATGAGGTTATCAAGCGCAAGGTAGGTAAGTCTGGCGTAAAGTAAGGTGATTTTTATGATAAGGAAACTAGGCGAAAAGCAGCGCAAGCGGCTTAAGAGAAAGATTCATATTAGAAAGCGCGTTATTGGAACGGCCGAAAGACCCAGAATGACAGTTACCCGCAGCAACAGGAATCTTTTTGTGCAGGTTATCGATGACAGGAAAGGTGTTACCCTTGCCGCAGTTTCAACTCTGGAAAAGGAATTTGCATCGCTCCGCTCAAATGTAGCTTCAGGGGCTGAAATAGGTAGGGAAATTGGACGGCGCCTTAAAGATAAAAAAATCTCTTCAATTGTTTTTGACCGAAATGGGTACTTATATCATGGTGTTGTAAAGGCTGTAGCGGATGGAGCTCGCGAAAGCGGGATTATTTTCTAGGAGATTTTATGGAAAACCGCAAGGATTTTGCTAAAGATGGTCAGCCGAGAGAAAAGGAATTTGTAGAAAAGCTCGTAAAGCTTAATCGCACTGCCAAGGTTGTCAAGGGCGGACGCCGCTTTTCTTTTTCTGCCTTGACAGTTGTAGGTGATCAGAAGGGAAAGGTGGGCTTTGGCTTTGGAAAAGCAAATGACGTGACGGAAGCTATACGGAAAAGCTTGGACAAGGCTAGAAAGAATATGGTTGCCGTTCCTCTCAAGAACGGTACAATCCCGCACGAAATTCAGGCAAAATACAAAAGCTCATGTGTCCTTTTGAAGCCTGCCCGTTCTGGAACTGGAATTATAGCAGGCGGTTCAATTCGTGCTGTTCTGGAAGCTGCAGGGGCTACTGATATTCTTTCCAAGTCACTCGGCTCAAACACTTCTGTGAATGTTGTTCGGGCTACCTTTGAGGCATTCGGGAAGCTAATGGATGCTCGCGCTGTTGCAAAGGGTCGCAATAAGACGCTCAAGGATTTATGGGGATAGGATATGGCGAAAAAGGTTCACGTAAAGCTCATTCGCAGCACTATTGGGCAAAAGCCTCGTGTTCGTTCTACTGTCAGATCTTTGGGGTTGAGAAAAATCAATTCCACTGCGGAGCATGAGGCAACGCCTTCGATTCTTGGCATGGTTTCTTCTGTTTCCCATTTGCTTGAAATTAAGGAGATTGACTGATGTCTGACTTTGATTTACATGCACCTCGCGGCGCCAACAGAAAAAAGCGCATTGTCGGGCGAGGTTCTTCTTCAGGGCGCGGTTCAACTGCAGGAAGGGGAAACAAGGGTCAGCAATCGCGCTCTGGAGGAAAGGTGTATATTGGGTTTGAAGGCGGCCAGATGCCCCTTTACCGGCGAGTTGCAAGGCGCGGTTTTTCCAACTATGTTTTCCGCAAGGATTACACGGTAATCAATCTTTCTGTTATTGAGCAGCGCTACTCTGATGGTGAGACGGTAAGCAAGGAATCGCTTATTGATAAAGGTCTTCTTAAAAAGAAAAAAGCTTTGGTTAAAGTGCTTGCAAAAGGTGATTTATCCAAGAAGCTGACTGTGGACGTTGACAAGGTTTCTGCTGCCGCTAAAGAAAAAATTTTGAAAGCCGGCGGAACTGTTGTCTGCGCGTCGGAATAGCGGGAGCTTTTTGTAAATGGCTAAAAATGCTTTTTCGGGTATTTTCCGAATAAGGGACTTGCGCTCAAGGATTGTCTTTACACTTATTATTCTTGTAGTTTTTAGGCTGGGCTCCGTCCTAGTTATCCCCGGGATTGATCCTCATGCCCTGCGGGTGTATTTTCAGGGGCAGAGTAGCGGAAATGCCTTTGTAGATTACATGGATTTCTTTGTAGGGGGGGCGTTTTCAAACTTTTCGGTTTTTATGCTCGGAGTTATGCCCTATATTTCCACGCAGATTTTAATGCAGCTTGCTCTGATTATTTTTCCTAAGCTCAAGCGAATTGCTGAAGAAGATGGCGGGCGTAAAAAAATCCAAATGTGGACACGCATGATTACAGTTGCTGTAGCCCTTATTCAATCTTATGCTGTAACAATTTATGCATCCTATATTCCAGGTGCTATAACTATGGGGCGGCTGCCGTACACCTTGCTGGCCATGATTACTGTTACTACAGGCACAATGGTTACGGTATGGCTTGGAGAGCAGATTACCGCGCGTGGCATTGGAAACGGCATTTCAATGCTGATTTTTGCAGGCATTGTTGCAAGGCTTC
>CAYYCW010000053.1:0-9509 GCA_964470435.1 uncultured Treponemataceae bacterium | reverse complement strand
TTAACGCTGACTTTGACGGCGACCAGATGGCGGTTCATGTGCCGCTTACGCAGGCTGCGCAGATGGAGTGCTGGACGCTCATGCTTTCAAGCAGAAATCTCCTTGACCCTGCAAGCGGAAAAACAATTGTATATCCTTCGCAAGATATGGTTCTTGGCCTCTATTACCTTACCAAAGAACGCCCTTCAGGAAAAGGTGCAGGTCACAGGTATTCGGATGTGAACGAGGTTATGATGGCAGCCGAAGCAGGCACTGTAGGCTGGCAGTCACCGATTGAAGTAAAGTATCGCGGCGAGCTGATTCGTACAACGCCAGGAAGGCTTGTGTTTAATGAAGAAATGCCTGAAGGCGTGCCATTTATCAATGACTGCCTTGACGATAAAGCTATCCGACACCTTATTGAGCGCGTCTACAAAGAAAAAGGTTCGTGGCTAACAGTTCAGATGCTAGACCAGCTTAAAGCTATAGGCTACAAGTACGCTACTTTCTTTGGTGCAACTCTTAGCATGGATGATATTCTTGTTCCTAAAGAAAAGGCTGAAAAGATTGCTGCGACAGACGAAATTGTAGGAAAAATACAAGCTCAGTATGATAAGGGCACGCTTACCGACATGGAGCGCTACAGCCAAGTTTGCGACGAATGGTCTAAGGTTACAAAGGACCTTACCGAGGAAATGATGAAGCACCTTGCACAAGATAAAGATGGCTTCAATACAATTTACATGATGGCGCACTCCGGAGCTCGTGGAAGCCGAGGGCAAATAAGCCAGCTTGCGGGCATGCGCGGTCTTATGGCAAAGCCTAGCGGAGAAATTATTGAACTCCCTATTCGCTCAAACTTTAAGGAAGGGCTTTCTGTTATTGAATTCTTTATTTCTACAAATGGCGCTCGCAAGGGCCTTGCTGACACTGCACTAAAAACAGCCGATGCCGGTTACCTTACCCGCCGCCTTGTTGATATTGCGCAGGATGTAGTTGTTAATGAAGAGGATTGCGGAACAATCAACGGTGTTGAATACCGTGCTATCAAGAATGACGATGAAATCATTGAAAGCCTAAGCGCAAGGATTGCAGGAAAATACACGATTGAGCAAGTTATTCATCCTATTACAAAAGAAGAGATAATTGGCGTAAATGAATACATTACCGACGATATTGCAAAGAAAATCGAAGAGGCTGGCGTTGAGTCTGTAAATCTTAGATCTGTCTTAACCTGCGAGTCCCTGCGAGGTGTATGCGTTAAATGCTATGGACGCAATCTTGCGCACAATAGGGTTGTTGAAATTGGAGAAGCTGTAGGAATTATTGCAGCACAGTCTATAGGCCAGCCAGGCACTCAGCTTACAATGCGTACCTTCCATATAGGCGGCACGGCATCAATTGATGTAGTCAATCGTATTTCACTTAAATACCCTGCAATCATAAAGGATATTGCGGGTACGCACGTTGTTTTAGATAACGGTAACTGGCTTTTTACCAGAAAAGGCTCCCTTACTGTAGACAGGGTTATCGGCGAGTATAACCTAGAGTCAGGTGATACGGTTCTTGTTGAGGACAAGGCGCTGGTTCTAAAAGGCGAACCGATTATTCAGCACGGCAGTGAAACAATTACTGCAATCGACAACGGGCGCATCGTCAGTCGGGATAATGCCGTATACATTGTAGGCGCTGAAAACAAAGTTGAAATAAGAAATGGCTCTGAAATTTCAGTTGAGGTTGGCACTTTTGTTCCAGCAGAAGCGGAAATTGCCATATTTGATCCGCACGCCGAGCCTATTATAGCAGAATACGATGGCTATGTGCACTACGAGGATATAATTCCAGGAGTTACGCTTATTGAAGAGGTTAACCCTGAAACTGGAAATAGTGAAAAGAAAATTAGCGAATCTCAGCACGAAACAAGGCAGCCCCGCATTTTAATTACGGATGAAGCGGGAAACGCCTTGCGCTCATACGATCTCCCGTCAGACTCAACACTCCAAGTTGAAGATAATTCGCAAATTAAAGCTGGCGACACTATTGCAAAGATGATTTATGCAGCATCGAAAACTCACGACATTACATCTGGTTTGCCGCGCGTTTCGGAGCTGTTTGAAGCACGCAAACCCAAAGATCCTGCTGTTCTAGCGCAAATTTCAGGCACGGTTTCTTTTAAGGGCTTTTTCAAAAACAAAAGAGTTGTCATTATACGCGACCAATACGGAAAAGAGTTCAAGCACCTAGTACCTATGGGCAAGCGTTTGTTTGTCCGAGATGGCGATGATGTTGAAGCAGGTGATGGGCTCTGTGATGGCGCTCGTGACCCGCACGATATCCTTTCCATTCTTGGTGAAAGAGCCCTGCAGGATTACCTAATGGAAGAAATCCAGCGGGTTTACCGTGAACAAGGGGTTATTATTAACGAAAAGCATATCGGAATTATAGTCCGCCAGATGCTACGGAAGGTTGAAATTGTATCTGTAGGAGACACTAAATTTCTTTATGGCCAGCAAGTCGATAAGCACAAGTTCAATAGTGAAAATGAAAAGGTAACAAAAGAAGGTGGACAGCCGGCTATTGCTCGCCCTATGTTCCAAGGAATTACAAAGGCTTCGTTAAACGTGGATTCTTTTATTTCTGCCTCATCGTTTCAGGAAACAACGAAGGTTCTTACAAATGCTGCAATTTCTGGTTCTCGCGACGATTTGCGAGGAATTAAAGAGAATGTTATCATAGGACATCTTGTACCTGCTGGAACCGGTATTGCACATTACCGTAATGTAAGGCTTTTCGATCAGAACAATAGTGACCTTGACGAACAGATGAATGAAATTCTTGAACGCAGGCGGCAAGAAAAAGAAAACGAAATTGTATATGATGAAATGGAGGATTTAAGTTAGTATAGGGCGAAAACTTCTTACTGTTTTTCAATCATTGAGCTTTATCCATTTTTTAAGGATATGCGTCACAATACTTAAAGCCTGTCTGTTTCCAATAAGGAGATTATTGTGATGTAAGTTTATCCGAAATATTTGTAAGAAGCTGTTATAACAGCCTATTTAGCTAAAAGATATTAGCTAAAGGCTACATCATTTAGCTAATATCTTTCAAGCTTTATATTCCTAGCTCCTCTACGATGAGTCTTTCCCTGCAATCTCTATAACAAGTTTTCCTTATTTAAGAAGACAATTTCATCAAGTTTTTTTAGTGGTGATTTACAAGTTGAGATAAAGGGGTTATACTTATCTGATGGCATTGGACAACTATTTCTTTTTTAACATGGGATGTTTTCTTTTTATTTAATGATAGCAGCTTTCCTATTTTATGGAGGAAAAAATGACAACTTTTCAAAATAGCATAAAATACTTGTGTTTTTTGTGCTTGCCTCTTTTAGTGCTTCCTGTAAATGCGCATGTAGAATGTGAAGATTATGAAGATTATTATGACTATGAAATAGATTACAATTATATGAAAATAGGAGATGATAGGACTGGCAGTGTCAGTATGCTTTATTTGCCGTCCGTAGAAAAAAGGACCTATTATTCGGGTGAATATGTTGCGGGCTGGGTTAAGTATGTCTACAGCGATGATGGTGCAAAAGAGTTTTCAGTCCCTGGCGGGCTTACGCCTTTCTACAGCATGGATTTTTATGCTGCAAACAGAGAGTTAAAGCAAGTACAGATATTGTCTTCAGCTGTATATGACAAATATGGAAGGGTTATTTACACCAACAACAAGCCGTTTAGCTCTTATTTTTGGGAAGAATGCATCCCCAATACTAACGGGGAAGCAGTTTGGTTTGCGCTAATGAAGGCAGCAGGATACACAAAATTTTAGCGGCTGTAGGGCTTGAACCTACGACCTAACGGATATGAGCCGTTTGCTCTACCGACTGAGCTAAGCCGCCATATTGATTTAAAAAGCTATCAAAAGGGCTAAAAAAAGTCAAGCCTTTTATTGATAATTGACAGATTGCTATATTCTTGCTTAAACTTGAGCGCATGAAAAATGAAAAAATTTTAACAAGCGCTTTTAAGTTTTTTTTTATTGTTGTTAGCATCTTGCTTTTAGCTTTTTGTTCAACTTCTCCAAGAACTGTAGCGGGGCGAACTGTTATAGCAGACCTTGACCCTATTGAAACTGATGTTATAACAGCTCAGTTTCCAAATTTTTTAGGAACATCACTCGAATCAAGGCAGCTTACTGTTGCCTTTGCGCCGCGCACGGACGAGGCGCGCCTTCAATTCAAAATGAGTGGGAACACTTACTATCTCTATCTACATAGTGCTGCCCGTACTCTTGTAAGAGAAGCAATAGCTAAATACAACAAAGACTTTGACTCCACAAATCTTGATGGCAGAATGAGCCAGCGCAAAAGTGAAAGGCTTTATGGCGATGCTAAAGCTTGCTACATGGAGTGGGGCTTGGGCTCATTCGCCATGAATGGGGAAGCATCCCCTAGAATAGCTGCAGGCTACCGCTTTGAAGGCAAAAGCCCGTATTTTGTAATAACGGTTTACAGCGCTATTAATCCTAAATACAAAAGCGGAGACAGCAATATTGAAAAGTCTGTAAAATACGCAATTTACATGAACAGGGAGCAGTCAATTGCCCTTGCAGACGCGCTTGACGAATCCGCTCTGATGGCTGCATTGGACACTGTTAGAGTTCCTGTTTTTGCTCCTGATAAATATAAGGAAAAGTAAATGACAAATACAGTGCAACCGCTTAAAAAGAACCCTGCTTGGAAGGGAAGGCGCGGTCCTGTAGTTTTTGTAATTATGGATGGCGTAGCTTACGGCAAGCACGAGGTCGGGGATGCGGTAAGGGCTTCGCGCATGGATTATTTCCGCAACCTGGAGGAGATAAGCCCGCATACTCACCTAAGGGCGCATGGCACGGCGGTTGGCTTGCCTTCTGATGATGACATGGGCAATAGCGAGGTGGGGCACAACGCCATGGGCTGCGGCCGCGTTTTTGCACAAGGGGCAAAGCTAGTCTCTAGCGCAATAGCTTCTAGCTCAATATTTGATGGCAAAGTGTGGAAAAAGCTAATCGCGAATGTAAAAGATAAGGGATCCACGCTTCATTTTATTGGACTTGTCTCTGACGGAAACGTGCACTCGCACATTGATCACCTTAAAGCGATGATTTCAAGGGCAGCAGAAGAAGGCGTAAAACGCATTAGGGTACACGCCCTCCTTGACGGCAGGGACGTTGACCCCACATCCGCGCTTGAATACATCACCCCGCTGGAGGAGTTCCTTGCGGGCTTTTCTGACACTGACTACTGCATCGCTTCTGGTGGCGGGCGGATGTACATGACGATGGACCGCTACAACGCTGACTGGGCAATGGTAGAGCGCGGCTGGAAGGCGCACGTGCTTGGCGAGGGACGCAAGTTCGCCTCCGCTACCGAAGCCATAGAAACATACCGCAAGGAGACGCCGGGAGTGCTTGACCAAGACATGCATGAGTTTGTCATAGAAAGGGACGGCAAACCCTGCGGCGCTATAGAGGACGGTGACAGCGTTATCTACTTTAACTTTAGGGGCGACCGCGCCCTTGAAATTACAGCCGCCTTTGAAACGCCCTCTGATGAGGACTTTATGCACTTTGACAGAAAGCGTGTGCCCACTGTCGAATACGCCGGCATGATGGAGTACGACGGCGACTTGCACATTCCGCGCCAGTACCTTGTAAGCCCGCCTAGCATTGACCGAACAATGGGCGAATACCTTGTAAAATCAGGTACGCGGCTCTTGGCAATTTCTGAAACGCAAAAGTATGGTCACGTTACCTACTTTTTTAACGGGAATAAGCTTGGCAAGTTTGACGAAACCCTAGAGGACTACGAGGAAATAAAGAGCGATGTCGTTCCCTTTGAGCAGCGCCCTTGGATGAAGTGCGCGGAAATTACAGACAGAGTGATTGAAGCAATTAAAAGCGGAAAGTACAGCCATATTCGCTTAAACTACCCCAATGGCGACATGGTCGGGCACACAGGGGTGTTCAACGCTGTTGTTTGCTCCATGGAAGCTATGGACTTGCAGCTTGGCCGCTTAAAGGCGGCGATTGACGAGGCTGGCGGCATTTTGTGCATTACAGCAGATCACGGCAACTCCGATGACATGTTTGAGCGCAAAAAGGACGGCTCTGTTTCCCTCAATGCTGACGGCAGCCCAAAGGCAAAGACTAGCCACAGCCTCAACCCTGTGCCGGCAATTATCTATGACCCTGAATACAAGGGCGAATACGAGAAAACCCTAAACGAGGGCTTAGGCATTTCGTGCTGGGCAGCTACCTTAATGGAACTGATGGGATTTATCCCGCCTTCTGACTACGACAAAAGCCTTTTGAAGATGAAGTAAGAGATTTAGAGCTTAGAACTGAGAGAATGAGGTATAGCAAAAGCAATTCTCTATTTACTCCACCCTAAATATGCAGCTTTAAGCTCTCGGAACCCAAGTTCTGACAATTAGGGCTTAGATACTAGGAAAAGCAAGAAGAAGCCTGCGTGCACAAAGCGCTAAGCTACTTTTTACCAAAGGGGTTTACTTTATTAAGAATTATGTCTAGCTTTTCAGGTCCTATAAGGTTTATTGGCCTGTTTTCTGCAAACTGTATTGCGTTTATTGTAAAGCCCGAGCTAGTTAAAACTGTGCTTTTAACAATTGACTGCTTTTTCATTATTCCATGCAAATTTCGCAAAAAATTTTCACTTATTAACGTAGGCTCTCTATAAAACACAATTAAGTGCGGCATTTTTCGCACATTGCGCATTCCTTCATCGCTTTCTGTAGCTACAAGGACGCAACCATATTTTGTTTCCTTTATATTATTTTCTAAAGGAATAAGTCTAAGGAAATCTGATGCAACAGTTTTGCAAATAGTAAAAAAGTCTTCCCTTCCAGCAATAAGATATTCTTTAATTTTATCTGTAGTTCTTGTGCTGCTATAAATACTGAGCTTTTCGTCAATATCCATAAAGCCTTTGGCATGCTTTTGTATTTCTTCCCACTGGATAATAGCGTCTTCAATCTTGCGAGTTTTTTCATAGCATAGGCTAAGAAAATATCTTGCATACAAAGTGTCATGCGAAGAAGGTGACTTTGAAGCTTTAATCGCGGCAGTAAATTCGACTGCAGCCCTTTCATAGCTATTTGCAGCTATATAACAGCGACCTCGCTCTATCAAGGCTTTTTGCTTTAGTTCAGGCGAACGCACTGCATTTTCTAAGGCTTCAATCGCTTTGTCGTATTTGCCCCTTTCCATAAGAATGCGCCCGCGGTAAAAGTGAGCTTCAGCATTTTGGGGGTCAATCTTAAGGGCAGCAGCTATTGACGACTCCGCAGCCTTGTTCTGCCTCATCATGTAAAAAATAGCGCAAAGCCTTGCATGGGCTACAGCGCATTGTGGATTAAGCTCTATAGCCTTGTTATAGCATTCAATTGCCTTTTTGCTATTGCGGTTTTCAAAAAGCTCGCCCGCACTAAAATGATAATCAGCATTTTTTGGATTAAGTTTTATTAGAATAAGGAATTCCTTAAGCGCTTCTTCTTCCTGGTTAAAGTGCAAGTAAAGCTTTGCCATTCCTTGCCTAAACTCCTGCTCAGGAATTTTGCGCGTGAACGATCCCGCAGCGTTTACAGTTTTAAATTCCATCAATGCAAGCTCATACTGGTTATCATCAAGGTATGTTTTGCCGAGAATGTAGTGGGCTTCCATATCCCGAGGTTTTTTTGCAATGATGCGTTTTGCAAGCCTAATGGCTTGATGCTTTTTCCCGTTACGAATAAGATTTTCAACTGTTTCGATTTTTTGGGGAAAAACGAGCATATTAATGATATAAAATATAAGTGCGAGTACAGCTGCTCCAGAGAGTATTGTAAACACTATAAGCACAGGGGACATGCTTTCAAGACTATAATTTTTATAAGGGAATGTCAAATGAATAGCCTTTTTATTATTGTAAAAAAACACAAGCTTAGAGTTGTATTTTCTATAGCTTTTTTTGTTTTTTTGTTTGCCTTTGCAAGCACAGGGATTTTCGCCACTGATTACTACCTTGAAGGCGAAAATCTTTTTCGCAAAAACAATCCCGCTGAAGCTATTCCGTATTTACAGCAAGCGTTAACTCAGCCCGATGTAAATCCGAATGTTTTTATCTACCTAGGGCTATGCTATTACCAAGAAGGACTATACGACGATGCTGTAACTACGTTTGTACGCGGGACATTGGCTAACGGAGCTGACACAAAAGCGCTTTTTTTTAACGCGGGCAATGTTTACTTTGAACAAGAGCTTTTTCAGCAGGCTGAAGACATGTATACAAGGTCAATTCATGCCAATAACTCATATCCGCCTGCTTTCTTAAATCGAGCAAATACCCGCATTAAGCTAGAAAAACTTGATGAAGCTGTCCAAGATTATTCTACATACCTTACGCTTAATCCAGCATCTTGGCAAAAAGATTCAATTATGTACTTGATTTCCTTGATTAACCAGGAAACCAAAAAGCCAGATAAGGGTCCTGTTAGCGTGCCTGGAGCTTCATGGGCTCAAATTGAACGCTCAAATACTGAATATAAATTTCAGCAGCTTATAAACGAAATTCCGTTGCCCGTCCAAGATCAAAATGTTGAAGGAGCAAGTATTTTTTCCACAGAATCAGAACGCGTAATGATAAAGAATGAAGGGACGAATATCTTGCCTACCGAGCCAGAAAGCGTGAAGGTAGATAATAAAAAGGTAGATGATAAAAAAGAAGAGGTTAAAGAGCGTAAAACCTTATACTTGATAGATCCTAATTCTTATTAGTTCTGATAATTAGAGCTTTTAGGGTTTGCGACGGACGGTTTACTAGACGGTTGACAGTTCACAGTCCGACGTCTACCGTCCACTGGTTCGGTTAACGATGCTGGGGTGAGGCAAGTAGAGTTCTTAAAGCGAATGCTTCTTGCTTTGCCCTAATGCTATAGGCTATTAGCTAATAGCTTTTTACAAAGCTAAAAGCTCTGTTAGCCCCCTAACATACACTATGAGATGCCCATCTCATAGACTATGAGAGACCCCTAACATAGCGTATATGTTATAAGCGTTTACGGTTTACTGCAGACGGTTTACAGGGGCACTGCCCTTCTTCTTGTCCACCCCTAGTCCCGTCTACTGTTAGCCCAAGCTATGCAAGCATCAATCGCTACCGCCGCTTGATGCTTGCGCTGCGCGATTCTATCGGCTTGCAGGGCCTACCGTCTACTGTAACTCATTGCTCTATCCTAATGCTATAGGCTACTGGCTAATAGCTATTAGCTATAAAATTTTTCAAAAACCCTTGACAACGTTATAAAACTCTCGTAACCTTCCGAATAGAGTGTTGAATATTGTACATTCGTGTGCAATTTAACAAAAGCGCAAAAGGAGCTAAAAAGGCTTAAAGCAAGAGTTTCTATGCGACCTGCAATTTTTCTTCTAACCAATTAAAAAAGTTTACCTATTACAAAAAGTTTTGCTGCTAGAGCTGGCTAGCG
>CAYYCW010000052.1:0-9553 GCA_964470435.1 uncultured Treponemataceae bacterium | reverse complement strand
CCATCCCGCACAAGATACATGGATACAAGCTCTGCAAGCTCGAGGACATCCTCTATAATAAGAATATCCGCCTTCACATTCCGGCACTCCTTAAAGCTAAAAATCTTCTGGAAGGCAGCCTTTCATTATAAAAAGCTTAATGCCTTCGCCGTGGAATGTTTCCTTTACGGCGCGCACAGCCCTCCTTACGCCCGCAAGCTCATCCTTTGTAACGTATGCAAAAAGGACAAAGTTTGTCTCTGGCCAAGTGGCGGTTGAAAGCTTGCGGTCGTTTTTGCCGCGCCCGTGCACAGAAGGAAGTATTGTGTAAAGGATGCCCGGGCAGACTTCTTCAAGCACTTCTAGAATGTCATCTTCAACGGAGTTGTTAGCAATTATCTCGCAGCGGTAAAGCTCCTCTTCTTCCTGTTTTTCGGTCTTTAGATTCTCCTCTTTTTGTTTACCATGCTGCCCTTCTTCGCCTTCTGATTCTTCTTCTTTTGCTTTTTCGTTGCCATCATCGGGATATATTCTTCGGACATACTCGTCTTCAGGATTTTCTTGCAATGTATTTTTGTCAAAGTTATCAGACATTGCGCGCCTCCAGTTCTTTTAGCTTGCTAAACGCCCTTGACCTGCTGCCTGCTCCAATGTCCTTTTTCATTATAACGGAGTAAACAACGGGGATGTAAAGAAGGGTAATAAAGGTACTGGACGTAAGTCCGCCAGCCACACAAAGCGCTATGGGCTGGACAACGGCTGCCTGGCCTTCTGTGTCAAAGCACATGGGCAGCATACCAAGTATTGTGGTAAGGGATGTCATCAACACGGGGCGCAAGCGTGAAACACCAGCCGCAAGGCAGGCATCCATAAGGGCCATGCCCCTTTCGCGCAAAAGCGTTGTGTAGTCAACAAGGATAATGCCGTTGTTTACAACAATGCCCACCAGCATGATAATGCCCATGACGGACATGATAGAAAGCGGCTGCCCCATAAGAGTGTATGCTACAGCCACGCCTATTGTAAGCATTGGAATGGTAAAGAGGTTGATGAACGGAGCCTTGAAAGATTCGTAGGTGCCCGCCATTACGCCAAAGACAAGCAATATCGCCAGTATGAAAATTTTAATGAATACGCCCGTTTGCTTTTGGATTTCTTCCCAAGAGCCTTCATAGCTTACAGCTACGCCTTCGGGCACTATGACATTTGCCGCAATCTCTTCCTGTATGCGCTGCTCCATAATGTCCGCGCGGACATTGCTTATAATGTCAGCGGTAACGTGGATAATGCGCATTTGGTCTTCACGGGTGATAGAAACAGGACCTGTTCCCTTTACAACTTCAGCAAAGTTTGCAACGCTTACCCGGCCGCTTGTGCTGTCAACGTAGATTTCTTCAAGGGTGTTGATGCTTGCGCGGTCCGAAGGCTGAAGCATAACCACCATGTCGTATTCTTCGCCCCTGTCGCGGTAAATTGCAGCTGTAACGCCGTCAATTGCCGCGTTAATTTCGTTGGCTATAGCGTTTACTGTAAGCCCAAAAGAATACGCCCTCTGCCTATCAATTACAATTTCAATTTGCGGCAAGCCTGCCTCCATTGAAACGTCAACGTCCGCCAAGTCATCTGTCATTGTGCGCATGACGCGGGCAATTTCTTGTGAAGTAGCGTAAGCCGCCTCAAGGTCGCTTGACCTTATTGCGATGTCAATATCTTGGCCAGCCATTGACTGCGCGTCGCCTTGCTCAAAGGTAAAGGTAGCGCCCGGGAAGTCAAGGAAATGCCGCCTTAGCTTTTCCCTTATGGTTATTGAAGTGTCAATCCTTTCGCTAAGGTTCGGCAGCTGGATTGAAAGGGCTCCCTTGTAGCTTGCGTCCCCCGACTGGCGGCTAGCTCCGGTTCCTACACTTACAATTATTGTCTTGTAGCCTTCAATTTCGTTATAGGCAATTTGCTCAAGCTGCCTCATGACAGTTTCAGTTTCCGCAAGCGTAGTGCCTACAGGCAGCTCCACGTTGAGGTCAACAGAGTCCTCTTCCGCATCCTCCATGAATATAAAGTTCATGCGGCTCATCATCGTGAGCGAAATTACAAAGACCGCAATCACTATAATTGTTGTAATAAGCCTGTGCTGTAAAACTATTTTTAGCAAAATTCTGTAAGCTTCCGTTATCCATTCAAGGATTTTATCAAGGAATGCGTAAAAGGCTGCAAGTGCCCTGTTCTTTACAGGCTTTTCTTCCCTGTTTGTAAGCGGTAAGAAGTGCCCCGCAAGTGCGGGCACAAGCAAGAGAGCAACAAATAGGCTTGAAAGAAGCGCAATTATTATAACAAAGATAATTTCCTTAAACATTTGCCCCATCATTTCAAGGTCAGCCACAAAAAGAATAAACGGAACAAATACGCAGACTGTGGTGAGATTCCCTGAAAAGACGGAGGCAAACATTTCCGAAGAGCCAAGTATTGCCGATACATGCGGCTTTGCCCCGCGCGACCTGTAGCTGTAAATGTTGTCTATCATGACAACGGAGGCGTCAACAACCATACCGAGCGCGATGATGAGCCCGGTAAAGGTGATCATGTTTAGGGTAATGCCCGTAAGGTACATTGCAAGTATTGTTATAATCATTGAAAGCGGGATTGATATGGCGATAATCATCGTGCTTTTCATGCTCTTTAGGAAGACAAAAAGAACAAGAACCGCCAAAAGAATACCCTGAATAAGGGATTCAATTAGGTTTTCGATTGTATCCCTTATGTCGTCAGTGTTATCAGAGACAATTTCAAGCGTAACGCCCGCAGGAAGCATTTGGCGGACTTCATCAAGCCTTTTATAAACAGCATTTGCCACCGTAACGGTGTTCTTGCCGCTTTGCTTTACGACGCTTAAATAAACGCCTTCATCCCCGTTTATGTAAACCCTGTTGGAAATGTCCTCGTAGCCTTCAAAGGCGCGGCCTATGTCTGAAACCTTGACATCATAGCCGTTTACGGAGGCTACAACTGCGTCGTTTATCTCTTCCATAGAAGAAAACTCACCCATTGTCCTAATGGTGTAATCGCGGGACTGCTCGGTGATCTTTCCGCCGCCTAGCTCAAGGTTTTGCGCCGCTAGGGATGAGGCAACTGTGCTAAGCGTAATGCCGAATGCGTCAAGGCGGTTTTTTGCAATTTCCACGCGGATAATCTTTTCGTCGCCGCCTGAAACCCTAGTTTCAGCAACGCCTGATGCTTGCGTAATAAGGTCAGCGATTGTTTCGTCAGCGTATTCGCGAAGCTCGTTTGCGCTCATGTTGCCGCTAACTGCAATGCGCATTATTGGCCTTGAAGACGCATCCATCTTCATAATCATCGGGCTGTCGCAGTCGTCAGGGAGGTAGTCGCGCACCCTGTCAATCTTGTCGCGTATGTCAGATGTAGCAACGTCAAGGTCAGTGCCGTAGTTAAACTCAAGCACAATGAGGGAAACTTCCTCCCTTGAATAAGAAGTTATAGTGTCCAGGTCGCTTACGCTTACAAGGCCTCCTTCAAGGACCTCGGTAACCGACTTTTCAACCGATTCAGGGCCCGCGTTGTCATACGTTGTGTAGACAATGATGACGGGTATGTCGATATCCGGGAAAAGGTCTATAGGTATGCTGTTTACAACGAAAACACCCATTATGCCCAAAAGCACAAAGACAATGAGGGTAAGGACTGGATGCGTAACAGCAGCTTTTGAAGGGCTCATGCCTGGCTTCCTCCTTCAAGCTCAGCGGCTTCCGCTTGCTCTTCCGCGCTTGAAGGCGAAGGCGAGGAAATGTCGCGTATTCGGGATCCGTCAAAAAGCAGGTGCATTCCTTCAATTATTACCTTGTCAGTGTCGCTAAGGCCGCTTAAAATTTCAGTGCGTCCGTCCACTGTCATGCCGATGGTAACATCCCGCTGCACAGCTGTATTGCCGTCATCGCTTACTACAAAGACGTGCTGCTTTCCAAAGGCAGAAATAATAGAAACTTCAGGCACTACAATAGCGTTATTTCTTTCCGTTGTATAAAGCTTTAGCTTGGCGTACATGCCAGCGTTAATGCGGGAATCCATCTGGTTAAAGCTAAGGCGCAGTTCCTTTGTCCTTGATGTAGAATCCACAATAGGTGAAACGCGCACAACAGTTGCAGGAAAATTTACGCCTGGGTACGCTTCAAGGGAAATGTCAGCTTGCATACCTGTCCTTAAAAGGGCTGCATGGCGTTCAGGCACATTGGCTGTAACTTGAAGGTTTCCAATGCTGCCTATCATTGCAACAGCTGTGGTAGTAGTTACAGTAGTGCCTGGCTGAAGTGGCTGCGATATAATTGCCCCTGAAAGTGGCGCTACAACAGGGCTCATAGCATACGGTACGCCCGGTGTCGAGGGGTCAACCTGCGCTATCACCTGGCCGCGTGTTACTGTGCTCCCTAAGCTCACATTGGTGCTGACAAGCTTTCCAGGCATATCAGGATACACTTCAATGGACTGTGTAGCCTCAACATCGCCGCTTGAAGGGATGTAGTCAATAAGGGTTTCCCTAGAAACGGGCGCACTACGCACTGAATAGATAACTTCTTCATCCATGCGCTCAGGTCGCCTTGGGCCTGAACCGCTTGGCATCTTAAATACAGCAACAACTGCAATAACGCAGATTACAAGTGCAATAATTATAGCCGCAACCTTTTTGCTCATACCGGCCATTGTTTTTACTCCTCCATTCACCTTGCAGATCTTATGAATGTGCCAAAGGGAATTCCCGTTGTGTTTTCAAGATTAAGTATGTTTACGCTTAAATTATACATTTCAGAAAGAAGGGCCACTTGAGCTTCAAAGAGGGTGTCTGACGCGTCTTGAAGGCTAAGTAAGTCCCTAGCGCCCCTGTTGTATGCTTCTCTCGCAAGCTCATAGGATCTCTGCGCAAGGTTGACGTTTGCTTGGCAGGTTTCGATTGACGAGCGGGACACATCTATCTGCCTCAAATAAGAGGATATTTCGCTCCTAACGTTTTGAATTTCATCTTTCAGCTGAAGCTCAATGTCTGTAACATTGTCTTTCGCTTCTGCAATGCTGTCCGCAGAGCTTGACCAGGGAAAGTAGCAGTCAATCGGGATAGAAACACTTAAAGCTAAGCCCCCGCTGTCATACCAATCGCTGCCCAAGCTGCCGGATAGCCCGCCGCCCGCAGTTGTAGGCTGCATATTCCATGAAAGGCCAATCGTAGGCCCATAGTAGTAAAGGCGAGTTGAAGTAAGGGTTGACCTTGCGGTTTCAAGCTGTTTTTCAAGCAAGGCTACAGAAGGAGGGTTAATGTCTTCGTTTCTAAGCACAATCTCGCCTATGAGTAAAAAATCGTCGAGGCTTCCGTTAAGCTCTATGTCTTCGCTTAGGTCAACGCCTATAAGGAGCTTAAAAGTGTCAAGGTCATTGAGGTAGGTTGCCCTTGCAGTTTCAAGAGATGGCTTTAGTTGCTCATACTCCACTTGGGCTGAAAGAAGGTCAAGCTCGCTTATCCTACCTAAGCTGTACTGCCTCTGGTTTTGCTCATACTGCTGGAGGGCAGTTTCAAGGGAGCGCTCCTGCTGCACAATGTATTCCCGTTCGTATAAAAGTCCGTAGAACGCCTGCCTTACTGAAAGCTCTATTGAGCGCACAGCATCATCAAACGTAAGTTCGCCCGTTTCGTACTGTAGGCGGGCTGTCTTAATCCCTGCAATAAGGGCCGGCGAAAGGTTAAACGAAATGGAGGCGTTCCCGTACATTATGTGGCGGTAGCCGTTTCTATTGCTGTAATTGCTGCTATTGTTCAAGGAATAGCCGCCGCCCACGCTTACAGAAGGAGAAAACTCATTCCAAGCGTGGTTTTTAGCCCTTTCAAGACCCTTTAGGGTAAGGGCGCTGCGCTCAATGCTTATGTTGTTCTGAAAAGCCATTTGCACTGCATCTTCTATTGTTAAAGCCCTTTGCGCAAAGGCAAGACCAGTGCAAAAAGTTAAGGCAACTAGAGCAACTAAAAGTCTAGTGCCCAAGCGTGTTTCCATAAATCCTCCAAAGCTAGAAAAGCTCTTAATGGTGTGAAATATAGCAATAAAAGGAACGAAAAATCAAAAGCGTTGCATAAAATTCAGGATAATATTGTGTTATAAAGAGGATTTAGTAACTTGTAGCTCTGGGTTAGGGAAAGTAGAAGTTGTGGCGCGGTGTTTTTGCCATGCTCTAAGCTTAATTACAGCTTAAACCTATTCGTTATTTCCACAAGGACATCAATAGCTTCCTTGTTTGAGTCTGTGTTTTGCACAATTCCATCTACTGCAGTGCTTATGCCCTCTGCTGACTTGGCAATGGATGAGGAGCGCTCTTGCACCGCTTGCGAAGCATTGGAAAGGTTCGTTATCTCTTTTAGGATAGCATCCGTGCCGGAATTCATTTCCACCGCACCCTCCCTAATTTCTTCCGTAACGATTTCTATGCTATGCAGCGATTCAAGCACCTGACGACTTCCAGCACTTTGCTCGCTCATTGCAATGTTAACCTCGCTTGCAAGGGCTGCAACAGAATCAATTTTAGTCGCCACAGAGTCAAAAGAGGAATCAGCAATACCCATAGCCTTTGCAATTGTGTTTATTAAATCGATAGTGCTTGTTAGGCCGGTCGCTATAGCTTGCGACTGCTTGCTTGCGCTTTCGGCTAGCTTGCGTATTTCTTGCGCTACAACAGCAAACCCCTTGCCCGCAACCCCCGCATGCGCAGCCTCAATGGCGGCGTTCATAGCAAGGAGATTTGTTTGCGCTGAAATGTTGTCAATTACGTTGTTGGCTTCTAAAATGGAACCTGACTGCGAGGCAAGGATGTTTACTAGGTTTTTCACTGTCATTATGCTATCCTTGCCTTCTGAAGCGTTGCCTTTAAGCTCTACAAGGCTATCTGCAGCCTTAGAAATATTGCCAGAAATTGAATTTACGTTAGCGAGCATCTCTTGCACAGCAGCTGAAGACTGGGTAACCACCGTTGACTGGCTTTCAATTTTTCCGGCAAGGCTTTCTATGTTCCGCGTTATTTGCTCAATAGTAGAAGAAGCTTCTGCAACAGATGCGCTTTGTTCTTCAACTGCAAGGCTAAGGTTCCATATGTCTTTAGAAATGGAAGAAACGTCGCTAGAAATGGAGGTCACGTTGTCAGAAAGGGTTTGGGCAGTATCGCCCATAACGGTAGTGTTTTCCTTCACATCTATCATCATGCCATGAAGCGCCCGTGTAAACGCGTTGACCCGCGCGGCAATTGAAGCAATTTCGTCTACAGACCTTACTACAATTCTTTTTGTAAGGTCACTTTCGCCTGAAATCATTGCGTTAAGCTGGTCTATGATAGAATCATAGCTTTGTGCAGTGCCGCGCCCATAAATTACTGTTAGATAAATAATAGGAATAATGTAAACAACAGCACTTGGTATAACATAAGCCAAGCCTTGGAATAATATGGATGTGTCGCTTATTGTCCCTTCAGGCATTACCTTGGCAAAGCCTAAAAGCCCAGAGCCTATAGTAGTTACAATGCCAAATACGAACATAACTATAGGAATAATGAGAAACTTAAGAAACTGGCGGTTAGTTATAAGCGAAAGCGGGTATTGTGAAACGCGCTTTCTAGAAAGGACATTGCCTACGAGCCTGTCAGCAAATGCGTATATTATGCCCCCGCTAAGTCCGCATAAGTCTATCATAAAGCATGAAAACACCATCATGTTTAGCGTTATGCTTACAGAAGAGCCAAAGGCGCCATTAACCAAAGATGAGGATACACATACTAAAATTACGTTTGAAGGAAAATAGAATATCATTGTCATTATGGGCACCTTTCCTGCATTGGCAAGCCTTGCCACAAACCCGCTTGTAATATTTGTGTCAAGGTCAAGGCGACTGTTAAGTTTTTTGTATATAGGATAAAGGAGGACCACTGCCACCAAAAACACTAAGGGAAGCAAAAACCTTACAGCAGTGGGCACTACAGACGGTATAATAGAGAATGCTACAATTTCTCCCAATACTGTAATTATTACAGATACAATCCCAATAAGAAGCAAAAGCGAATATTTTCCATTCATCGTGCCTACGATTGTCAAGCAGGTACAAGCATTTGTCAAGGGGGTGATTTTCTAAGCTATAAGCTAAAGGCTCTTAGTCTATGTTAGGGATGTCTCATACATTATGTTAGGGGCATATCATAGTATATGAGATGGGTATCTAATAGTCTATGTTATGGGGCTAACATAGCTCTTTCTACTTAGTTCTTAGCTCTAATTGTCAGTGCTGAGTCCTTAGCACTAACCGCACAGCACGCTCAGCACTTCATTTCCACAAAGTCGCTAAGTTGTACACCCGCGCCATCTTCCACGCTTCTGGAAAGTTTAGCGCCAATAACTTTTTGCAAATAAAGCGGGGAAATGCCCGGCGTGAGCTCCTTTTCTGTGCGTAGTATTGCCACGTCACTTTCTGCTATCACCTCGCCTGCCTTTATGCTTCTCATGTAATGAAGAGAGCGGTTTGTCCTGCCGTAGTTTGCCTCCTCTGAAGGGGCAAGGCGCTTTTCTTCCTTACCAAGAGCGAGCTCAATGCGCTTATCTCCGTATTCGCCTTTTAGCGCCGCTATAATCTCTTGCGGCTTTTTGCCCGCTAAATTGAACAAAGCTTGCGTCATCACCTTAAACTGGGCAGGAGTAAGCGCCACCGGGTCGTCAAGGCCTCCATCCTCCTTTGAAAGGCAAATGTGCTTTTCTATAATGCAAGCTCCGCATGCCACGCTTAAAGCGGGAACAAGCACAGGGTCAAGCGAATGATCGCTTATCCCGCAAGGAATGGAAAAGCGCTTGTTAAGGAAGGAAACTGTGCGCACGCTATATTCATCTTCTGGGGCAGGATATGCCGTTATGCAGTGAAGAAGGGCGGCGCTGCAGTCAGGCGCTGACTCCTTGCAAGCGGATAGGGTGCGCTCAATGTCTAAAAGTGTTGAAACGCCCGTAGACAAAATAATAGGAACGCCAAAACTTGCCACTTCCTTTATAAGAGGAAAGTGGTTTAACTCTGGGGACGCTATCTTTACAGCAGCGGGCGAAAGCTCACACAGCATTGCGGCACTTTTTAAGCCAAAGACAGAGCACAAAAAGATAAGCCCCAACCTTTCACAGCAAGCCTTAGCCTCCGCAAAAAAATCAAGCGACAATTCAAGGGCTTTAAAGCGCTCGTAAAGGGGAATTTTTCCGCCTGGAAGCTCCACAAGCCCAGCTTTTGGGTGCAAGATTTCATCCGCAAAAACCATCTGGAACTTAGCGCAATTAGCCCCTGCTTCTGCCGCCGCCGCAATAAGCTCGTCTGCCTTGCTGATGCTGCCGCCGTGAGCTGTGCCAATTTCTGCAATCACAAGCGGATTGTCTTTTGTAAATATAGAACCAGCCATTGCAAGGCCTTGCGCACTTTTTTCCATATACTAGTGCCACTTATATCAAATATTGCAGCAAAGATAAAGCTCTAAGCTCTAAACTCTAAACTCTAAACTCTAAACTCTAAACTCTAAACTC
>CAYYCW010000051.1:0-9618 GCA_964470435.1 uncultured Treponemataceae bacterium | reverse complement strand
AAACAATGGGCGGCGTTTTCACGCGCCTAATTAACCGCAACACGACAATCCCTGCCCGTAAGAGCCAGGTGTTCTCGACCGCGGCGGACGGGCAAACGGCGGTTTCCATCAAGGTGCTGCAGGGCGAGCGCGAAATGGCCGCGCAAAACAGAACGCTTGGAAACTTTGACCTTGTAGGCATTCCGCCCGCGCCGCGCGGCGTTCCCCAGATTGAAGTTGCCTTTGATATTGATGCAAACGGCATTGTGCATGTTTCTGCAAAAGACTTAGGCACTGGCAAGGAGCAGCATATTAGAATTGAAAGCTCAAGCGGCTTGAGTGATGCAGAAATTGAGCGTATGGTAAAAGAAGCGGAAGCCAACGCGGCTGCGGATAAGGCGGAGCGTGAAAAAGTAGAAGCGCAAAACGAAGCTGACTCTATTATTTATCAAACTGAAAAGACGCTTAAAGAAATGGGCGATAAGATTTCAGCTTCCGACAAGCAAGCTATTGAAGACGCGCTTGCAGCGCTCAAGCGCGAAAAGGATTCTGGCTCTGTAGAAAGCATTAAAGAAAAAACAGAGGCGCTAAAGCAGGCTTCCTATAAGATTGCTGAAGAAATGTATAAAAGCCAGGCAGCTTCAGGAAACGCGGCTGGTAATGCTTCTGATTCCTCTGGAACGGACTCTTCTGGTGCATCGTCAAGCTCGGCTGATTCTGCTAAAGGCTCGGCTGACGATGTTGACTACGAAATTGTAGACGATAACAAATAACGGTTGCCGCAATAGGAAAACAAGCTCTTTTTAGCAAAGGCGGAAATTCAAAATATAAAGAATTTCCACTTTTGCAATGCAATCCTTATATCTTGCGGCGGGGGTACATTTGTGGCAAAGCGTGATTACTACGAGGTTCTCGGCATACAAAAGACAGCATCAAAGGATGAAATAAAAAAAGCATACAGAAAGCTAGCAATCCAGTATCATCCAGATAAAAATCCAGGCGACAAGACAGCAGAAGAAAAGTTTAAGGAAGCCACCGAAGCGTACGAGATTTTGTCTGATGACCAAAAGCGCTCTATTTATGACCAATACGGGCATGCGGGCCTCGAAGGCATGGGTGGAGGCGCTGGAGGTTTTGACCCAAGCCACTTTCAAGGTTTTGAAGATATTTTTGGCGATTTTGGCGGCATATTCGAAAGCCTCTTTGGCGGCGGAAGAAGGTCAACTTTCCGCGGCGGATCAGGCGGATCTCCTGCAGGGGCAAGCTTGCGCTATGACCTTTCTATATCTTTTGAAGACGCTGTTTTTGGCACAAAGGCTGAAATTCAATATCAGTGCAACGCGGCATGCCCATCCTGCCATGGAAGCGGATGCGCAAGCGGAGGGCGCAAAACTTGCGCGTCGTGCAGGGGAACAGGCCAGGTTAGAAGAAGTTCAGGCTTTTTCTCCATTGCTTCACCCTGCCCTGCCTGCCATGGCGAGGGCACAATAATAGAAAACCCCTGCCGTGATTGCAGCGGCTCTGGGCTACAGCGTAAAAATCAAAAAATCCTTGTTACAATCCCTGCGGGCGTTGAGGACGGCAGAAGGATTGTAATTCCGCGGCAGGGGGATGCAGGCGTAAATGGCGGGCCGCCTGGCGACTTAATTGTATTTATTCGAGTTAAAAGACATCAGTTTTACGAGCGCTCAGGGCACGATCTTTATTGCGCAATTCCAATTTCTATAACGCAGGCGGCGCTTGGCTCTGAAATTACCATAACCGCTCTTGACAAAAGGCAGATTAAAATAAAAATTCCTGCTGGCACGCAAAACGGAAAGCTTCTTCGCGTAAAAAGCGAGGGCGTAGCTTTTGCAGATTCTAGAAAGGGTGACTTGTACATTAAAATAGTTGTAAAAGTGCCTACCAAGCTTTCTCCTAGGGCAAAGACCCTGCTTACAGAAGTTTCAAAACTTGAAGGCGAAAATACCTCGCCGCAGCCTATCCCGCTTGCCGAGTTGCAGTAAAGAGCTCTGTGCTCACAGTATGATTTACCAGGCAGCAAGCGGCGTTTAGCGCAAATTCCAGCTAGTTTCCTGTTGCAGTACACAGCGGTTTTCTGCATGAAGTTGCGCGATTCCCGCTGCAAAGTGTCCTAATTCCTGCTCATTACGTAGATTGCATCCGACTACAGCCGCCGCGTTTTCCTCAACTTTATCCTGCCTGTCGCCAGCCTGCCATCCGGCTGGCCTCCAGCCACAGAGCGGGCAAACTACCGGGGTGCACACTTACTTTTGCCGATGTTAGCACAAATTTTTGCTAAAAGCTTTTAGCCATTAGCGTATTGGGGTAAGTCAAGAAGCACTCGCTTTGAAAACTCTACCTGCTTTTCCCTAAAAGCTATTGGCTACACTCTTGCGCACGCTTCACCTTTTTTGTATACTTGGAAAACCGCTAATTGCGGAAAAGGGCTTGCAGGAGCTCATATGCTCCGGCTCATCTTGTAAGAGCCGAGAATTAGAGAAGGGTTTTAGGCTTTTTAGCCTATTTTAGGAGGATGCATGGCAGTAGTAACCATGAAAAACTTACTTGAGTCCGGCGTGCACTTTGGACATCAAGTAAAGCGGTGGGATCCGCGCATGAAAAAGTATATTTTTTCGCAGCGCAACGGAATTCACATTATCGACTTGCAAAAAACAATTATTGCAATTAAGGACGCTTATGAGGCTGTAAGAAGGGCTGCGGAAGACGGCAAAAGTGTTCTTTTTGTTGGAACAAAAAAGCAAGCGCAGCAAACAATCGCAAAAGAAGCTGAGCGTTGCGGAATGTTTTATGTAAACAACCGCTGGCTTGGCGGAATGCTCACCAATTTTTCTACTATTAAGAAAAGCCTTTTACGGCTTAAAAAGATTGAAAGGATGGAAACGGACGGCACCTTTGAAAGCCTTACCAAAAAGGAGATAGCTTCTCTGCAAAAGGAAAAGGGTAAGCTTGAAAAAAACCTTGGCGGTATTAAGGAAATGAGGGAGCTTCCTGGCATTATCTTTGTCATTGATACAAGAAAGGAAGCAATCGCTGTAGCTGAGGCTAAGCGCATCGGTATACCTATTGTTGCTGTCGTTGACACAAACTGCAATCCGGAAGGCATTGACTACCCCATCCCAGGCAACGACGATGCTATTAGGGCAATCACGCTTTTTACGCAAATTGTCGCCAACGCTGTTGTGGAGGCAAACCATGAAGCGGGATTAAAGATAATAGAAAATCTTCAAGATGAGGATACTGACTTCGCGCAAGCGTTAAACGTGGATCCTTCGGATAAAGATGCGGAAATTGAAGATTATAGCAACTACACGCCTGCCGAGCCAAAGGAAGAGGATGAGGACATTTCTGAAGAAGATAGCTTGATTGACGAGAGCATGGTTTACGGAGACGAGTAAAAAGGATTTAACTTATGGATATTAAAGCTAGCGATGTAAAGGCTCTCCGTGAAAAGACAGGAGCCGGCATGATGGACTGCAAAAATGCCCTTGCGGAAGCAAACGGGGATTTTGCAGCTGCCGAAAAGATACTTAAGGAAAAGGGGCTTGCAGCTGCCGCAAAGAGGGCTGACAGAAGCGCTTCTGAAGGCATTGTGGCTATTCGCAACGAGGGCGGCCGTGTTGTCATGGTTGAGCTTACCTGCGAGACAGACTTTGTGGCAAAAAACGCGGACTTTATTGCTGTAGGCGCTGACATCCTGAACACAGCGTTTGATGAAGGCTTAGATAGTGTTACAGAAGAGCTTAAGGCTAAGATGCTTGATCTGGCTGCAAAGATACGCGAAAACTTGAGCGTTGGCCGCCTTTTTTCTTACACAGCTGCCGAAAATGAGCATATTGCTACCTACGTTCACTCTGACAAAAAAACAGGGGTAGTTATAGTCCTTAAGGCGGATAACGCGGACGCTTTTTCTTTGGAAGAAGTGAAAAGCTTTGCCTACGACTGTTGCCTTCATGTTGCAGCCTTTACGCCCTTGTACACAGATAGGAATTCTATAGATAAAACCTACATTGATGAGCAGACGGAAATCTTTGTTGCCCAAGTTTCAGAGCTTGACAAGCCAGACAATGTTAAGGCGGGCATTGTGCAAGGAAAGCTAAACAAGCACATTTCTGAAATTTGCTTTATGGATCAACCCTTTGTAAAGGATGATAAGGTCTCTGTGGCTAAAAAAATGCAAGATATTGGCAAGAAGGTAGGCTCTAATATTACCCTTTCAAAGATGGTTTTATTCCAGCTTGGCGCCAAGTAGCTGGAGGAGCTATGTCTGAAATTGCAGAATCGCATGTCGAGCGCATGAAAAAGTCTATTCTAAGCCTTAAAGACGACTTTAACGCAATTCGCACAGGGCGCGCCTCCCCTGCCCTTTTTGACAAGGTGAGCGTTGACTGCTACGGGGACAAGTCCCCCCTTTCGCAAGTTGCTTCCATAGCGGTACCTGAAGCCCGCTTGGTTGTTATTCAGCCTTGGGACAAGGAACTTCTTTCTTCAATAGAAAAGGCTTTGCAAAAGTCGGAGCTTGGCTTAAACCCTTCCAATGACGGCAAGGTCATTCGCATTTCAATTCCGCCTTTAACAGAAGAAAGAAGAAAAGAGCTAGTTAAGCAAGCGAAGGCTATTGCAGAGCAAAGCAGGGTTGCCATTAGGAATATCCGCCGCGACGCGAACGACGCGCTAAAGAAGGCGCAAAAGGCTGCGGAAATTACAGAAGATGACCTTAAGGCGGAAGAAACATCTCTTCAAAAAAAGACTGACTCCTTTATACAAGAGATAAACAAGATCTTGGAAGAAAAGGAAAAGGAAATAATGGAAGGCTAGCTTGGCTTCAAAATCTTCAAAAGAGCACATTGAAGCTTCGGGCAGCGCTCCTATTCACGTTGCAATTATTATGGATGGAAACAGGCGCTGGGCTAAGGAACACGGCGTTCCTGTTTCTGACGGACACAAGAGGGGGCTTCAGTCTGCAAAGGATGTAGTGATTCGCGCCTTGGATTGCGATATCAAGTTTATGACGCTTTATGCTTTTTCCACTGAAAACTGGAAAAGAACAAGGGAAGAAGTGGGCTTTTTAATGGGGCTTGTCATGACTCATTTGCGCGCGGAGCTTGACTTTTACAAGGAGCACAACATTAGGGTGCAGTTTATGGGCACTAGAAATGGGCTTCCTGATGACGTGTTCAAGGAAATATCTGACGTGTGCTCAATTACTGCTGGATACACGGGGCTTACAGTTAATCTTGCGCTTAATTACGGCGGCAGGGATGAGATTGTGCGCGCTGTAAAAAAGATGAAAGAGCGCGACATTGCTTCCCTTACAGAAGAAAGCTTTCAGTCATTCCTTGACATCCCAGACTTGCCGCCTGTGGACTTGCTTATACGAACAGGCGGGGAAATGCGCATAAGTAATTTTCTTTTGTGGCAGGCGGCATACGCTGAGCTTTACTTTAGCAAGTCCCTTTGGCCTGACTGGAATGGAGATAGCCTTGATGAAGCATTGCTCGAGTTTAGCCTTAGGGAGAGAAGGTTTGGAGGCGCATGAGCAAGCTTGCAGAAAGGCTTCTTATCTTTTTTTTAGGGATCCCTCTTTTTATTGCGACAATTCTTCTTGTGCCGCATTACCATTATTTTTTATTTCAGCTTGAAATTATCTTTTTTTCAACTCTTGCCGTTATTGAAACGCGCAAGATGTTATCTACAAAAATAAGGGTTTATCCTGCAATTCCAATGGCAATGGCGGGTATTTTAACTCCGCTTGCGGCTACACTTGCATGTATTTTTAGCTTACCTACTAAGCTTATCCTTGTTGCGCTTGCTGTAGCCTTAATTTTAGTTTTTATTTTTGAATTTGTCGCATCATTTTCTGGTCGCTTTGACGCTTCTATAGAAATGCTTGCTTCAGGCTTTTTTGTAATTCTTTATCCCGGCTTGCTTGCAGCCTTTCTTGCACTCATGACTAACTGGCAAAACGCTAGCGCCCTGCTTTGCACTTTTTTTCTTATGGTTTTTGGCTGCGACTCATGCGCGTGGCTTTTTGGCGTTTTGCTAGGGCGCGGAAACCGCGGAGTCCTTCCTGCAAGCCCAAACAAAAGCGTTGCAGGCTTTATTGGCGGCTACATCGGCAGCGCCGCTGGATGCGCAATAGGCCGCCTTTTGTGGCCTTTAGCCTTTACAGGCGCAACTTGGAAATTGGCGCTCCTTTCCTTTTGTGTTGCAACAGCCGCCATTATCGGCGACATAGCAGAATCTATCTTAAAGCGCTCTGCATCCTTTAAAGACTCAGGAGCATTTATGCCTGGGCGCGGCGGCGTTATGGATACAATAGATTCTGTTCTTCTTTCAGCGCCTGTATTTTACTTTATTTGCGGCGCCTTGTTTAATGTTTAAGCATGATGAACACAGATTGCACAAATGCAAAAAGGCGCATTATAGTGCTTGGTGCTACAGGCTCCATTGGGGAAAGCGCGCTTTACTGCATAAGGAAACACCCCGATGAGTTTGAGCTAATAGCCTTTTCCGCAAACCGCAACGAAGGAGCGTTTAAAGCATTGCGCGCCGAGTTCCCGGCTGCCGCCGCCGTTCTTGCTTCAAGGGATGGCGAGGACGCCTTGCTCGACATGATAGAGCGGACAAAAGCTGACATCGTTATAAACGGTATTTCAGGGGCGGCGGGCCTTTTTCCTTCAAAGGTAACCCTTGAGTCCGGCAAGGACTTAGCCCTTGCTAATAAGGAAACCGCAGTTATGGCAGGAAGCTTAATCAACGCTATCGCTAAAAAATGCGGCCAAAGGGTTATCCCTGTAGATTCAGAGCATTCCGCAGTCTTTAGCCTAATAGAAGCCTTTGGCAGGGACTGCATATATGAGGTGGTTTTAACAGCTTCTGGCGGGCCTTTTAGGACATGGCCCAAAGAGAAAATTGACACCGCCACCTTGCAAGACGCTCTAAAGCATCCTACTTGGTCCATGGGAGCTAAAATCACGGTTGATTCCGCCAGCCTTGCAAACAAGGGTCTTGAAGTAATTGAAGCGTGCACCCTTTTTAACATTGAAGCCGAAAAGGTAAAGGTGGTAATTCATCCGCAAAGCCTTGTTCATTCCTTTATAAGGACAGTTGACGGCGACTTATATGCCCAAGTTTCGTATCCTGATATGCGCCGCCCAATCCTTTCAGCCCTGCGCTATCCCAAAAAGGAAAAAAACGCACTTGCAAGGCTTTCATTTAGCGCCCCGTGCGAAATGACCTTTGAGCCCCCGCGCTTTGACGCCTTTCCCCTACTTTCCATTGCTTTTAAGGCGGCCGCCATGAAAGGCTCTTACCCAATAGCCTTTAACGCGTCAAACGAGGAGGCAGTCCAGCTCTTTCTTGAAGGGAAAATTCCCTTTGGCGCCCTTGCAAGAATTACAGCTTCTATTATGGAAGATGACTGGGCGCTTACGCCTAAAAGCTTTGCGGAAGTTGCAGAACAAGATGCTCGCGCTAGGGCAAAGGCTAAAGAAATTATAAAAAAGGAAATATCTTAAATTAACGGATTAGAGTTATGAAAGTCATTTTAGGATTAATCGCCCTAGGCGTTGTTGTTCTTATACATGAAGCAGGCCACTTCCTTGCGGCTAAGCTTTGCGGCGTTGAAGTGGAGACATTTTCCGTGGGCTGGGGTCCTGTCCTTTTGCGAAAAAAATGGCGCAAAACTGAATACAGGCTGTCTGCACTTCCCATAGGCGGCTATTGCGGTATGAAGGGGGAAGGTGCGTGGCAAAAGGCTATAACAGAAAACCTGGAAGCTATCCCCGAAGAAAAGGGCGGCTTTTATTCTGCAAGCTCTCTGCGAAGGACAATTATAGCCTTTGCAGGCCCTGCGGCAAACTTGGTGCTAGCCTTTATCCTTTTAACCATTGTGGGCATGAAGGATTACTCCTTTTACACGTGGGAAAATAGGATTATCCCCATAACACAGGCTGATGAAAGCGGCGTGCTTCCACCAGCGGCGGCTGCAGGCCTTAAAGAGGGGGACAGCATTATCTCCATTAATGGTGAGCCGATTGGCAATTTCTATGACATCCAGCAATACGTGGGCACAAGGGCGGGCGAAAAGCTTTTTATTGAATACGAGCGCGATGGCAAGGTCTTAAATGCTGAAATGACTGCCGCACTTGACAAAAGCACAGGGCTTGGAAAAATAGGGGCATATCCCTTTATCCCCCTTGTGGTGGGCAATGTTAAAAAAGGCTCGTCAGCGGAAACGGCAGGCATTAGGGCGGGCGATGAAATTATCGCGGTGGACGGCAAGGCTATTCATAACCACATTGAGTTTGCGGATAGCTTTTTAGGGAGGCCGGAGCAAGTTGCACTTACAATAAAAAGGGAAAACGTAACGTTGCAGCGCGCGATCACCGTGATTTACCGAGAAAATGGGGAGGCAGAAACAGGAATAGGATGGAAGCCAATCCCCGTTACAGTGCAAGGCGCGCCATTTCCTGCTTGCATCGTCAAAGGGGTTAGGTCAACGGCGGAAATGACCGCGCTTTCCGTTAAAAGCCTCGCGCTCCTTTTTCGCGGAGTGAACCTGACAGAAGCGGTTTCAGGCCCTGTCCGTGTTACGGTTATGCTGGGCGAGGCTGCGGCCGCAAGCGCCTTAAGCTTTATGGAGCTTACAGCAATTATTTGCATTTCGCTTTTTTTAATGAACCTTCTGCCCATTCCAGTATTGGACGGCGGCATAATTCTTGTAGCCATAATAGAAGCTATCTTTGGAAAAAAAATAAAGCCCAAAACACTTTACAAGATACAAATTGCAGGCGCCGTTATAATTGGCCTTATCTTTGCCTTTGCCCTCTTTGGGGACATCCGCTACTTGGTGCGCTAGTTGGCTAATTTTTGAGGGCGGCTTTTGCCCGCACACTTAAGCTGATTTTTTCAGGCATGTGCTTGCGCTTTCTTACAGTACACAGGCCGCTTTACGGCGGCAACTGACTGTTAACTTGAATTTACTGAAAATTCACGGTTTACGGTTCACAGCTTATATGGGATACAGCAAGAAGCGTTCTAAGCAAGCATTTTGAGTGCTGGCGGGGCTGCTTGCTAGGCTTGTAAACCGTTTACCGTCTACCGATTACTAATGCCATAAAACGCAATTCCCTGCATATATCCTTTTAGGAGGATTAAAGGAATATGTCAGGATATTACCGAAAGCTGGATGTGTGGCAGAAGGCTTTTGACTTGGCTCAAGAGGTGTATTCGCTTTGCCGAATGCTCCCCAAGGAGGAGATATTCGCTCTTGATAGCCAAATGCGCCGTGCCGCGGTGTCTATCCCGTCAAATATAACGGAAGGATATGGGCGTGGCGGGCATAAGGACTTTGCCCGCTTTTTTAACATAGCAAACGTCTCGCGCATGGAGCTAGAGACGCAGATTTTGCTATGCCTGCGCCTAAAGTACTTGCCTGCGGCGGATACCGAAAACGCCTTGGTTAGATTGGAGAAAGTCGGCAAGATGATTGCGGGGCTTATAAAGAGTTTGAAGATGACGGAGGACGGATGACGGTTTACAGTCCGCCGTCTACCCAAGGGGACTGCGGACAAAAAAGTTGGACTGAATACACGCGATTTTCTGCGATTAGTA